>CAZOZU010000060.1:0-8696 GCA_964584355.1 uncultured Rikenellaceae bacterium | reverse complement strand
ATATTTTGATTTTTGGTCCTCCCGGATCAGGCAAAGGGACACAGTCAGTGAAGCTTGCTGAGAAATTCAATCTTACACATCTCTCAACAGGTGATATGCTCAGAGCCGAAATAGCTGCAGAAACAGAGCTTGGCCAAAAAATGAGCTCAATCATGTCGAAAGGTGAACTTGTACCCGATGAAGTTGTTATTGAAATGATTGCCAAAAAGATTGATTCAGCAAAAGGGACTTCAGGATTTCTCTTTGACGGTTTTCCACGTACTGTGGCACAAACAGTTGCTCTCGAAGAAATGCTTAATGATAGAGGGATGAAAATAGACACCATGCTGGTGCTTGAAGTTGAACATGATGAACTGGTAAAACGACTTGTAATAAGGGCTGATATGTCGGGACGGCCTGATGACAAGGATCCTCAGGTGATTGAGAATAGAATAGATGTCTATAAAGAGAAGACAGAACCCATTATAAATTATTGTCGTGAAAGAGGTCTTTATCAACCTGTTAACGGAATGGGGACCATTGATGATATCTTTATAAGATTATCTGCTCATTTAGAAAAACTGATTTGACCCCCCCACCCCCCCAAGGGGGGGCCAAGACCCCCTATATTTTTTTAAACATGACGGATTCAAATTTTATCGATTATGTAAAGATACTCTGCCGTTCAGGGAGCGGAGGAGCTGGGTCGGCTCATCTGCGGAGGGAGAAATTTACTCCTAAAGGGGGACCAGATGGAGGAAACGGCGGACGTGGCGGACATGTTATACTTCGTGGGAACAATCAGTTGTGGACACTGCTTCATTTAAAATATAAACGCCATATCTTTGCAGGCAACGGAGCCAGAGGCGGGGCACAGCAGTCAACAGGTGCTGATGGTAAGGATATAATAATTGAAGTTCCACTGGGAACTGTCGCAAAAAAAGCAGAAAACTCACAATTAATCTTTGAGTTGATAAAACATGGTGAAGAGAAAATATTGATGCGGGGAGGCAAAGGAGGACTGGGAAATACCCATTTTAAATCTGCAGTAAACCAAACACCTCGCTATGCCCAGCCAGGTGAACCCGGGATAGAGAAATGGATTATTCTGGAACTCAAAATTCTGGCTGATGTAGGATTGGTGGGTTTCCCAAATGCAGGTAAATCAACACTTCTTTCAGTAGTATCGGCTGCAAAACCAAAAATTGCCGACTACCCGTTTACAACACTTACCCCAAATCTCGGTATTGTCAGTTACAGGGATAATAAATCATTTGTGATGGCTGATATCCCCGGGATAATAGAAGGAGCGCATGAAGGAAGGGGACTGGGAATCAGGTTTTTAAGACATATAGAGAGGAATGCAATACTACTCTTCCTGGTTCCTGCCGATAGTAATAATATCAGGGAAGAGTATGAAATACTTGTTAATGAGCTTAAAATGTACAACCTTGAGCTCCTTGATAAAAAAAGAGTCCTGGCGATATCAAAATCTGATTTACTAGATGAAGAAATGATGGATGAGATAAAAAAAGATCTGCCTGATCTCCCGGTAGTTTTTATCTCTTCACTAACAGGGGAGCGACTTGCAAATCTCAAGGATATGCTATGGAGTGTTATGAATAAATAAATGATAGCCTGTTATGCTTGAACAACTGGATCAGCAGCTTTTTCTCTTTCTGAACTCACTGAATACACCTTTCTGGGACAAGGTAATGTATGCCGTAAGTGGTAAGATAATCTGGGTTCCGCTCTACCTTGCTATACTGATCTGGTTAGGATTCAGATATAAAAAACGATTTCCGGTAATAGTGCTTTTCATAATTCTTGCTGCTGCCCTTGCTGACCAGTTATCGGTACATCTTTTCAAGAACATGTTTCTCAGACTTCGTCCATGTCATGAACCGGCACTCCAGGGAATGGTGCATCTTGTTAATGATAAATGCGGGGGTCTGTACGGATTTGTTTCGTCGCATGCAGCTAATTCTTTTAATGTAGCTCTGCTGAGCCTTATGTTCATCAAAAGAAAATGGTATTCAATAAGCATCATTTTGTGGGCAGCGGTTATCGGCTACAGCAGGATATATCTGGGTGTTCACTATCCTGGCGATGTCATCTGCGGATCACTGCTTGGTGTATTGATCGGATGGAGTGTATATAAGTTATACGAAATAACTGACAGGAACATAATTGGAAGATATAGCTATTTTAAGGACTCCCAAAGGGAGCGGCTATAAACCCTTACAATAAATAAAATAATATATTTTATATTGGGTTTTATGCTCCCTTCAGCGGGCAGGTCATCAGCCTGCTGGCTGATGACCGGGGGTAATACATAATAAATACAAAATAAAAACCTTGTACTGCATTAACCTGAATACAACCAATCCTTTCTTCAACCTGGCTGTTGACGAATATCTTCTTAAAAACAGGACGGAAGAGTATCTCATACTGGGAATAAACAGTCCGGCAGTAATCATAGGTAAGCACCAGGTGGCACACAGGGAAACTGATACCCGGTTTCTTTTCGAAAAAGGTATCCCTGTGATAAGAAGAATATCAGGGGGAGGAACTGTATTTCATGATTTCGGCAACCTGAATTTTACATTCATTATAAATAGCGTTCAGGGTAAGCAGGTTGACTTCAGAAAATATACTCTTCCTGTACTTGAATTTCTGGCAGAAAAAGGCATTAAAGCAGGCTTGGAAGGTAAAAGTGACCTTAAGGTAAATGGGATTAAAATATCAGGTAATGCAGAACATGTACACCGCGAACGGGTCCTGCATCATGGCACATTGCTTTTTAATTCAAAACTTGATGATTTACGTGGATCAATAAAAAGAGACCAATCGGCCTATTCTACAAGGGCTGTGGAATCAAATCCCTCACAGGTGATGAACCTTAAAGAAATAGCTCCTCAGATAAAAGGTACGATTGATTTCAAATCCGAAATGCTGAAATTCTTCCTCGGGAAACAGGAAAGTACATTTATTGAGCTATCCGAAGAGGAGAGAAAAGAAATAGGTAAACTGGAAAGATCTAAATACAGAACATGGGAGTGGAACTATGCTTATGGTCCTGATTATTATTTCACTAACAGCATTGAGCTTAATGGGGAAAAACACTTCTGTAAATTATTCGTAAAGGGCGGGATAATCTCTGAATGTGAAATTGAGGGATCAGAAGAAATGGTTAAAGCAGCCGAAAACCTTATTGGCTGCAGACACATGGTTAATGAGATACTGTGTATATTCCGGCAGAAGAAAATTAAGATAGATGATAAGGATGTATTTAATTTTTTTTAGATGGATATAATAAAATCAGTTTTGGTCTGGCTGATAGGAATAACAATGATTGTTGTATTTTTCCCGGTTATCTTTATTGTATGGCTGATCGTTCTACCCTTTGACAGGGAGCGTATCGCCGTTCACCGGATGCTGATATACCAGGCGATTATTATTTCTTATATGGTTCCGATCTGGCGAATAAAAGTTGAGGGAAGGAAAAAAGCACATCCGGGCACCACATATGTTATCATCTCCAACCACCAGTCGATACTTGATATCCTGATTATAAATTGCCTCCGTTACCGGTTTAAATGGATTTCAAAAATAGAGAACACAAAAGTGCCGGTTCTGGGCTGGTATCTTAAAATGGCCGGTTATATAACAGTCGACAGGGGCAATAAGGAGAGTAAAGAGCAAATGTTGGTGGAATCATATAAATGTCTCAAAAAAAATATCTCAATAATGATATTTCCGGAAGGAACCCGTTCTGCTGACAGTGAAATTGCTTTTTTCAAGAGAGGAGCATTCCAACTGGCAATATCTGCACAAGTACCACTTCTTCCGGTACTTATTGACGGGACAGGAGGAGTACTTCCCAAACATGGTTTGATATTCGGAGGATTTCATAAGATTTTTATCAGGGTTCTTGACCCTGTTGATGTCTCCTCATTCGGAACCAGTGATCCTGATGAACTGGCAATGATATTCCAGAAGATGATGACAGCTAAGCTGAAAGAACTAAGGGATGTAACTAAAAGGAAATGAACCACTCTTCTTCATACAGAAGAATATTGCATAAAATGGGGTATTATGATTACCAGCATGGCCTGATAAACCGTCACCTTAACCAGAAAGGGGGTTGGGATAATCATCTTGAACATTGCAAAAAAGTGGTAAGCAAGGCAATTGATCTCTATAATCCGGAGAAGATCACCGTACTGGGCAGCGGATGGTTGCTGGAACTTCCACTGACAGAGATGATTGAAAAAGCAAAAGTTATTGTACTTATCGATATTGTACACCCTCCTGAAGTAATTTCTCAAACAGCTGATTATAAAAGCGTAAAACTTATAGAAGAGGATATATCGGGTGGCTTGATTAAGGAGGTTTGGGAAAAAGCAGGAAAGAGAATATTCTTTAACCGGCTCTCATCATTGAGCACTATTATTATTCCTCAATACCAGCTGACAGCTGATCCGGGGATGCTGATATCGCTGAACATTCTGACACAGCTGGAAAGCTTGCCATTGAGGTTATTAAGAAAGAAAAGCAGGGTAAATGATGAAGAATTTCTGAAATTCAGGAAGGAGATCCAGAAGAACCATATACTGTTACTGGAAAAACACAAATCGGTATTGATTTCCGATGTTAGAGAGGTATTTACTAAAAGAAGCGGCGACTCATATCAGGAAGATACCGCCGTTGTTGAACTTCCAAAAGGCAGAGTTACAGAGGAGTGGACATGGAATTTTGATCTTACCGGGACCGATTATAATCAAAAAAGATCTGTACTCAATGTAACAGCAAAAATACTCTGAATAGCATGGATATACTTTCTTTAAATAAATATTATAACAATAATGCTGTTAAGTTCAAGCAGGGAGTCAAAAACGAAGAAAAGACACTTCTTATATTGTCTTTGCTGCGTCTGTCCATATTTGTCGGAGGATTAATTCTTATATGGATAGGTTTTCACCAGTCGGTTTTTATGGGAGTGATATTTACTATTCTTGCTGTCTCTCTTTTCCTGTTTTTGCTTAAAATATTCTCTAAGCATCTTCTGCAAAAAGAACATTTGAAAGCCCTGGCAAAAATAAATATCGATGAGGCAAATGCTGTTTCAGGTGATTACACTGCTTTTTACGATGGAAGTGAATATATTGATCAAAATCATGATTATTCCAATGATATTGATATTTTCGGTAAATCCTCACTCTATCAATATCTTAACAGAACCTCAACAGGGTATGGATCTGAAATACTTGCCGACTGGTTATTAAATCCTTTGTTGCTGGTGAATAATCTGAAATCAAGACAGGAGACAATAAAAGAAATCGCTGGTAAACCGGAATGGCGGCAGGAATTTCTTGCTGCAGGTATGAATAAGATACTTGAAAGAACACAGATTGACGGACTTGTAAAATGGCTGAATGATGAAACATCTGGTCATCTATCATTCATTAAGAGAATAATGATCTGGTTGATTCCTTCAATCACTATTATTTCATTAGTATTGTTAATCTCCGGGATTCTCCCTTATTCAATATTCACATTTATGTTCCTGTTTAACCTGCTCATAATAGCTGTCAACCTGAAAAAGTCCAATGCAATTCACAACGAACTTACGGGCAGATACAGGTTTCTTTCTTCTATGGGTCGTGTTTTGTTAATATTTGAAAATGAACAATTTAAATCCTCCGAATTAATTGAAATAAGGTCACTGATTGAAAATTCTGCTGTTTCATCACTTAAAAAGCTGAGCAGGATCATTCAGGCATTTGACAGCAGGATGAATTTACTGATAGGTTTTATTGTAAATGGGATATTATTATGGGATCTGCATTGTATCAACAAATTAAATAAATGGAAAATTCATAACAGGAATGATTTTCCTGAATGGCTGGTCGCATTAGGGAAAATAGATGCCTATGTGAGTCTTGGGAATTATGCATTTAACAATCCAGGTTATTCATATCCTGAAATATCAGAACAAGGAATAGTTATTTCAGCTGAGAGACTCGGGCACCAGCTTATTGATATCGAAAAACGTGTATGTAACGATTTTATACTTCCTTCGAAAGGTAAGATATGTATAATCACCGGAGCTAACATGGCCGGGAAGAGTACTTTTCTGAGGACTGTAGCGGTAAATTATATTATAGCTATGACCGGGGCACCTGTATGTGCCGCAAGAATGTCATTTGTACCCATGAATCTATTCACAAGTATGCGTACTACTGATTCCCTGTCTTCCAACGAATCATATTTCTATGCAGAACTGCGAAGGTTAAAATTGTTAAAATCAAGGATTAACAATGGTGAAAATATTCTTTTTATACTCGATGAAATACTAAAAGGAACAAATTCAGAAGATAAAAGCACAGGGTCAAAACTGTTTTTAAGAAAGATTATAGGACTTGAAGGAACAGGTCTTATCGCAACGCATGATACCTCACTGGGAACATTGCAGGATGAGTATCCTGATTCTGTCATTAATAAATGTATTGAGATTGAGATAGATGGGGGAACAATAACTTTTGATTACCTGCTGAGAGACGGTATTACAAAAAAGAAAAATGCTGTCCTGTTGATGAAACAGATGGGAATATTGAAATAGATTCATTATTATTCTTGTCTATATATATAAACAAGGATTTATATAAAATGAAATTTAAATTCATCTCACTTGTATTCTTTTGTATCGGGCTGGAACTATTCAGTCAGGGAGATGCGACAATATCCGGACGTATTTATGACAAATCAACTTCAGGACCATTACCTTACGCCACTGTTGTTTTAACAGGTATTTTTGATGACAAACTGCTTACAGGAGCTATATCCGATGATGAGGGCAGATTTTTGTTAACAGGGATTGCTCAGGGAGATTATCTTGTTAAATGTTCTTTTGTGGGATACAAATCATCAGAAACGGAAGTTCTTGTAGGCAGGCTTAACAGGAACTTTGATCTTGGCAGAATAGAATTGGAACCTGAGGCAGCGACCCTGGGAGAGGTCGTAATATCAGAAGACAGGGACCTTGTTGCTACAACTCCCGAAAAGAAAACATTTGATATTTCAGGTAATATTTCACAATCGGGAGGATCTGTTCTTGATGTTATGAGAAATCTGCCGGGGATAACCGTTGACCAGGAAGGGAAAGTTGAACTGAGGGGAAGTGATAAAGTCTCCATTCTTATTGATGGTCAGCAATCAAGTCTCACAGGCTATGGAAGTCAGAAAGGACTTTCAGCTATCCCTGCAATGAACATTGAAAGGATCGAGATAATAAATAATCCGTCATCAAAATATGATGCAGCCGGAATGGCAGGAATAATAAATATCATTTATAAGAAAGAGACACAGACAGGATTGCATGGCGATGCGGGATTTACTTTTCATTTAAATGATAGCTCATATATCAGAATATCAAATGATTATACACATATCCTTGCTACTGAACATACTACTGCTTTTACAATAGATTATATGAAGCCATTAAAAAGCGGAAGGATTGAAGCCGGATCAAAACTACAACTAAGAAGAATACCTGTAACTTATACTGTTGACAGAGGACTTGAATCAATAATTTATCCGGGCATTGGTGACTGGTCCGACTGGGGAGAGGATATTTATTCAGGATATATTAACTGGATCTGTGAAACAATGAGAATTGAAATTGAAGGGGGATTGAGAGCTGAAGGGACACTTGTATTATATGATCTTGACAACGAAAATAACAGCCTTTCACTTTACTTCAACAGAAGGATTGACAGACCGGGAGAACCTGAATTACGCGTATTCCCGAAGTATGATGATCCTGAGCTTCTGAAAGTGGGTAATCCATACCTGCGTCCTCAGTTTACAAATACATATGAACTGTCGTATAAGTTGTGATGGACAACCGGATCAATATCGCTGGCCGGCTATTACCGTACAATTGATGACCCCTTTACAAGGATATACAGTCTGGATACCTCTTCTGCAGATTATAACATCATTAATAAAATATACCAGAATGTGGGAAGCGCAACCAATATGGGTGTAGAGCTGATATTTAATCAGGATATCACAGAATTCTGGAAACTGAGCGGGAGTTTTAACTGGTATAGTAATACAATTAATCCATACTTAGGGAAATTACTTTTCCCGTATGAACGAGAATTCACTATTCAAAAAACAACAGATAACTCTGAAGATATTAAATTAAACAATCAGTTTACATTCAAGGGAGGAACACAGATACAGTTAACAGCTCTCTATTATACGCCTAAAAATATACCCCAGGGAAGACAGATGGCAAGATCTTCAGTGGACCTGGGGCTAAAACAGCCAGTTATCAAAGGGAATGGAGAGGTTACATTGTCGTTCAGTGATATTTTTAATGATTTCGGCATAAAGCAGGAAATAGATGGGGATGGTTTTTCAGCTGTTTATGAGAACTTTTATGAAACCCAGATAGTTTCTTTAGGATTTAAATATTAGTTTTAGCATCTGAACAATTCATATAAGGTCTTTTTTCAACACAATAAGCCAACTTGTAATTGTCAATCAATCAGTTAAATATTTTGGTAACTGTCTTTTTGTCATTCAGATGGGAATCAAATTAAGCCCGATTGTTGAAAAATTGAATGCTTGCGACAACTCTATTTAACTATATTTGCGCAAAAATTCTGAAAAATGTCAGTTGCAGGATATTCAGAAGAACATAT
>CAZOZU010000059.1:0-8762 GCA_964584355.1 uncultured Rikenellaceae bacterium | reverse complement strand
TATAGAAAATTACCTCAAGGATATTATCAAAGAGAATCTCAAAATTGAATTTGTCTGTTAAAGCATCCAGGGTCTTGAAGTATATCCTTTGATTTGTTATAATAAGTTTTCCATCAACCTTCTGATTATCAATAATCTGATTTGTATCTCCGGCTTTTATAACTATCTCGTTGGGGTATAATTTTACTGTCATACTATCGATTTTGATATAAAGACGGATAATAATAGGAAATGTTGCAAAGGGGGGGTGGGTAAATGTAGGCCAGGGGATGGGTCATACAATTTTTGTCAAATAATTAGACATTTTTCATTATTTTCGTTTTATTTACAAAATGAATATGAGATACAATAAGTTAGTCCGGGGAGCATCACCAACGATGATAAATGTTATGAACATTGTTCGTAAAATTGCACCAACCGATGCCAATGTCCTGATAACAGGTGAGAATGGAACCGGCAAGGAGCTTATTGCCAGGGAAATACATAATCTGTCAGGCAGGGCAGGGGAGCTTATGGTCAGTGTTGACATGGGGTCAATTACTGAAACACTTTTTGAAAGTGAGCTTTTCGGTCATGTAAAAGGAGCCTTTACCGATGCCAGGGAAGACAGGAAGGGGAAAATTGAGCTTGCCTCCGGCGGAACGTTGTTTCTTGATGAAATCAGCAATCTGTCACTTCAGTCACAGTCAAAACTTCTTAATGCCCTGCAAAACAGGGAGATCGTCAGAGTTGGCTCGAACCGGCATATCCCGGTTGACATAAGACTGATATGTGCAACCAACAGCGACCCGGAAAAAATGGTGGGAGAGGGCAGGTTCCGTGAGGACCTGCTTTACAGGATAAACACTATAATCATATATGTGCCGCCTCTTCGGGACAGAGTTGATGATATCCCTATTCTTGCACACCATTTTATGAAGTTATACTGCGAAAAATATAACAGGGATCCCGTGAGAATAAATACACATTCCCTGGAAAAACTTGCCAATTATAACTGGCCTGGTAATGTTAGGGAGTTACAGCATGTTATCGAAAAAGCAATTATAATGAGTGAATCACCTGTTCTTATTCCCTCTGATTTTGAATTAAGATCCTCTTCAAAAAGTGTTTCTCATCATGAGATCACTCTTGCCGAAATGGAGAAGAAGCTGATACTGGAGTGCCTTAAAAGATATGATAACAACATCAGTATCGCTGCTGCCAAACTTGGTATAACAAGGCAGACACTCTACAACAAACTCAAAAAAATCGACTCCTAGCTTACTATCTTTCCGTCGAAGAGATTTACTATTCTATGAGCATAGCCTGCATCCCTGTCGTTATGAGTAACCATAACGATAGTGGTTCCTTCTTTATTAAGTTCCAGAAGAAGGTTAATTACTTCGATACCATTTTTCGAATCAAGATTACCTGTGGGCTCGTCAGCAAGAATGAGCTTGGGATTTGCGACTACAGCACGTGCTATTGCCACTCTTTGCTGCTGTCCTCCTGAAAGCTGCTGTGGAAAGTGTTTTGCCCTGTGGGTTATCTTCATCCTTGTCAAGGCCTCTTCAACTTTCTGCTTTCTTTCTCCGGCTTTCATCTTCAAATATATCAAAGGCAGCTCAACATTTTCATACACATTCAGTTCATCAATAAGGTTAAATGACTGGAACACAAATCCGATATTGCCTTTTCTGAAGATTGTTCTGTCGCGTTCCTTCAGTTTCGCAACTTCAGTTCCGCTAAAGATGTAACTTCCTGTAGAAGGATTGTCAAGTAATCCAAGGATGTTGAGAAGAGTCGATTTTCCGCATCCCGAAGGACCCATTACTGCAACATATTCACCCTCTTTCACACTAAGGGTTACTTTGTTGAGAGCTGTTGTCTCAACCTCTTCAGTTCTGAAGATCTTTGTTAGGTCATTTGTTTGAATCATTGCTTTTAGTATTAGAGATTATTACATTATTTTTTAAAAACAAGTTTCTCATTTTTCCCGAAGGATTCATATCCCGAAATGATAACTTTCTCACCGGGCTGAAGTCCCTCAAGCACTTCATAGTATTTCGGATTTTTCCTCCCGATTGAAATATTCCGTTTAATAGCGAATGTTTCAGAAGGATCAAGTACGAATATCCATTGTCCTCCTGTTTCCTGAAAAAATCCTCCTATAGGTACCATAAGAGCCTCTTTTGGTTGTCCAAGTTGCAGGCTTATATAGTATGTCTGGCCTGTTCTTATATTATCCGGCATAGTATCAGTGAAGATCATATCGATCTCAAATGTTCCATTTCTGACTTCGGGATATACCCTTCTTACTACCAGGTTGAACATACTTCCCTGTCTGTCGAGTGTTGCGGTAAGTTGTGTTCTGACCCTGTCGATATAATGTTCATCTATTTGTGCAGACACCTTATATGATGTTAATACATTGATCTGCCCCATATTAGCACCACGTGATATAGATTGTCCGATTTCAGGAACGAGCAATCCAAGCTGACCATCAACTGTGGCTTTAACATTAAGATTTTCCACTCTTTGCCTGACAAGGGCAAGGTTCCTGCGCATATTTTCTAGATTTCCTTTTATGGTTTCCACCTGTACCGATCGGAAGATTGAATCTGCTCTTTGCCGTTCAACAAAAAGCTCCTGTGAACTGCGTGTCATATCCAGATCCTCTTTCGACCTTATAAATTCTTCTTTCGAAATAAGGTTATCTTTTATCAATTCTTCATTTTGCTGATAGGTACGTTCTTTTCTTTCAATATCATACTTAAGATTAATGAGCTCTCTCTTAATAGCGATTCTTTCCTGTTCCATTGTTACCTGTGTATTCCGGAGAAAGTTTTCTTTTTCAGCAAGCTGGGCTTCGCTATTAAGGATGTTCAGATAGAGATCGGGATTTGTAAGTCTCAGGATAATATCTCCTTTTTTTACCATTGAACCCTCCTCAATAAGTATCTCTTCCACACGTCCTCCTTCAAGGGCATCAAGAAAAACAATACTGATAGGTTCCACAGTACCGGGAACTGTTATATAATCGTTAAACTGGCCATGTATTACCGTCTCGATAATGAGCTTATCCTTCTCTACCTTATAAGTTGAAACACGACCGGTAAAAAATGCCATGTAAGATAAAACCAGAATTATTATGCCTCCGATAATATATCCGATATGTTTCTTTTTGAGACCTTTTTTCTTCTCAATGGGTTTATCCATATTTTCAATTGGAGTATCCATTTCAGTTTATTGTATATTATTATCAGTTAAAAATTATTTTCTCGTATTCTCCTGTTACATAAAAACTTATGGTAAGTTTTCTGATCATCATCTGGAGTCTTGTCCTTAATGCTTCCGTTTCTGCCCTGAAAAGGGTTGTTTTAGCTGCTGAATAATCGGTAACATCAACAAGTCCCGTTTCAAATTTCTTTTCAACAGCGGTGAATGATCTCTTATTGAACTCCAGGTTGGCCTGTGCTGCCATGAATTCATCCTTGCCTCTGACATAATCGAGACATGCATTTTCTATTTCAATATACAGGTTATTCTTCTCCTGTTCTAGTCTCAATGCAGCATCATCCTTTCTGATCTTAGCTGTCTTTATATTTCTTCCAATAGTGAAATTGTTGAATATCGGAATGTTAAGTGAAAAGTAGATGGCCTGGCTGTTATTGTTTTTAAGCTGGGTCGAAAATGATTGCTGATCCATTGCATCTTCGCTGATAACTTTATAATATCCAGTATATATTGCACCACCTACTGAAATGCTGGGTATTAAACTGCCTTTTGCAGCGGAAATCTGTTTCCTGTTAGCTTCAAGTTCATATTCAATGGTTTTGAGCCGGGGCAGGGTATGAGCAGCTATTCTGTATATACTGTCAGCATCGAAGTTTTCATAGGTCACATTAAGATTTGTCAGGTCAGGTATCTCTACTTCGAACTCTGTTTCTGGTGAAAGCTGAAGCATCTGCTTAAGAGTAGTCACTGCCTGGTTTGCATTATTACGGGCAATGGTATATGAGAGCCTGTCATCCGACAGCTGGCTTTCCATCTCATATTGCCTTGAAAGCGCTTCCCGGCCGGTCTCAACCATCTTAAGTATACGAAAATTCTGCCTCTCTGATAATTCTGCCAGCATTCTGGAAGCTTCTTCAATACCTCTTAAATAAAGTACCTGATAATATTGTCCAAGTATCTCTATTATCAGAGTGTTCTTTGCGATCTTTTCCGCTTCCAGACCGGCCATATGCATATACCTGTTGGCAATAACAGTATTAAGGCCTGACATACCGTTAAACAGATTAATATTTGTCCTTAGTGAATATGAGTTACTTATATTCTGTTTGAATGTAATAAGGTTGGTAACCGGGTCTATTGACCGACCAAATCCTAACTGGGCATCAGAGCCAAAATTCAATGAGGGTAAAATATCCATCTTTGACTTTACCAGGTTAGCCTGGTAAGTCTCAGTTTGCAATCTCTGCCTTTTCAGCCCTATATTATTTGCCACAGCATAATTAATGCAGTCATCCAGTGTCCAATTCTTTATATCCTGTGCTGAACCCGCCTGCCAGTAAAAAAATATAATGATTGATAATATACAGAAACCGTTTTTCATCTTGTAAATTACTATTAGTTCATAATGTTTTCCAAAGATCATGCCAATGACAATATATCATTGTACATCAAGCATATATCAATATATTAAAGGCTTTAAATGTAAAATAATTATACAGCTAATTGTCTAATTTTTAGACATTGCTTACTATAAATCGGACCATGGTTGTTTAAGGGCACAGCAATTCTTGAATTTTTTTCCGCTGCCACAGGGACATGGATCATTTCTTCCGGGTACCGGGGGTTTCACAGTCTGTTGCTCCCTGTTTCTTATCCAGTTCATTATATTAGCAGGTGGTCGTTTATTTTTAAGCTCTTTGGCCATGTACTCCATATATGGTTCGGTATGTTTAAAAAACATCTTGTATCCTTCGCATAAATAATTTAGTCCGGGCTTACCTCCGGGTGTAAATAAAAACCGGTGTTTCGGGCACTCTCCGTGACAGGCATAGCGAACATCACATTTCAGGCAATAGTCTGGTAACTTGTTTCTTTTGTTTATACCGAAATCAAACTGTTGCTGTGACTTAAACATATCTATCAGTGGTGTTTTATAAATATTACCCAGATAATATTCAGGGTAAACAAAATGATCACATGAGTAAACATCACCGTTATGCTCCATAGCCAGAGCATCACCACATGTTGCGTTAAAAACACATATGCCTGGATTCTCTCCAACATGATTAGCCAGGGTAGCATCGAATATCTGGACATAGTGACGGGCGACATCATTTCTGACCCACTCATCAAAAATTGTTATAAGAAATTTGCCATACTCTTTTGCCCCGACTGTCCAGGGAGCAACCCTAGCCTCACCATGAATAGGTGCAACAAGCTTTAATGCTGATTCATTCGCGCTATCGGATATTCTCTCCACCACCGGCAGAAACTGCATAAAAACACTTCCTATCTGTTTAAGAAATCTGTAGGTCTCTTCTGCCAGGGAGACGTTATAATCATTTACAACACTGAGAGTGTTGAATTCCACCCTGTGTTTCCGGAGCAATTCAATACCCTTCATAACCATTTTGAACGTGGGTGCCCCTGATCTTGTTTTCCGGTAATGATTGTGATTATGTTCTGTTCCATCAATTGATATACCTACCAGTATGTTATTATCTTTAAAGAATTTGCACCAGTCATCATCTAACAATGTTCCATTAGTCTGAAAAGCATTGTCAATGCGTTTACCTCCCGAATATTTCTTTTGAAGATCAACAGCTTTCCTGTAGAAGTCGAGTCCCATCAGAGTAGGTTCACCACCCTGCCATGTAAAAGTAACAGCCGGAACTTCATGTATTTCAATAAATTGCCTTATGAATTCTTCAAGAAGTTCATAAGTCATCCGCGTGTTGCGGGTATCATTAAAGAGCTTGCTCTTTTCAAGATAATAACAATATATGCAATTAAGATTACAGGCGGGACCAGCAGGTTTCAGCATTACCTGGAATGCTGTAGGGCGCTTAAGCTTAAGGGCATCGGTAAAATAGAGGTTTTTCATTTGCCGGTTATTCTGTTCTGTGCCTTTGTAATTAAAATAACACCGCCCTTGAAATAGCTGTTATTCAAAAAGTCAGTTCATTTGCTTAGTTTCCAGCCAGTGGTAGGCCTCTTTTATAGCAATATCGACAGGTGTTTGTAGAAGTTTCAGGTCTCTAATGGCTTTATTTGCAGTATAAAAATTGGTATCCATTGATACTTTCGCTGTTCTGTATGTGATAGCAGGAGTAAAACCGAATATTTTCGCCGCTCCTGTTATGATTAGCCCAAATAATATTATTGCAAATCCTGGAATAAAACGTTTTATTGGCCTTAAACCCGAAGCTGCAGCCATTTTATTAAATATCTCCTTATAGTACAGATTTTCATTTCCCAGGATATAACACTCACCTGTTTTTCCCATGGTCAGTGCATTTACTATTGCAACTGCCGCATCTTTTACATAAATGAAGTTCCTTCCGCCACTTGTATAGCCAGGTAATTTCCTGTTTTTTACTGCCATGAGCATTTGTCCCGAACCATACTTTCCGCAATAAGGACCAAGCATGAATGTCGGGTTAAGAATCACAGCAGGTAAACCTTTAGATCTTACAAGTTCCAGTACCAGCTTATGTGCTTCATATTTTGTATTGATATAATCAAGTTTGTATTTTCCGGAAGAGAAGGGTTTTGTCTCATCTCCGGGATTTTCTTTTGTGCCAAATCCAAATGAATTGGCAGATCCGATATGTAAAACCTTAGTTATCTTTTTTTCAATAGCTGCATTCATTACATTGAGAGTACCCTCAACATTTGTCCTGTATTGCATTTTAGTTTTATCAGGACAGGTTGAAGTGCTGGCTGCAGCATGTATCAGCGCATCACACTCATCAAGAGCATTAAGAATTGAATTATAATCAAGAATATCTCCATATTTTTTTGTGATATTCAGCTCATTGATAGTGGAAATATCTTCACCTTCTTTGATGAAGGCGACAACATCATGATCTCTGGATAACAGTTCTCTGATTATGTTACTTGCCAAAAAACCATTTGCTCCGGTAATGAATATTCTCATAAGGAGTATTTAAGAAATGGAAAGAAACAAAATTATTCCGGGAAATTATTATTTATTTTCTTTTTTAGTAGTAACCACAACAACACCTCCATAGCCCCTGGTACCATAAATTGCGGCAGAAGATCCCTTAAGCACTGATATAGACTCAACTGTTACCGGAGGAATATCAATAAAATCGTTAACAGGAACACCATCAACAACCAGTAGTGCCGGAACATCACCAAAAAAGTTTGAAGTATTTTGTATTACTATGCTTGTACCATTGACTCTAACGCCTGACACTTCCCTTGTAATCATATCATATACAGAATTATACGTTCTATATTTATCATCTGTTCCGTTAATTCTATTCACAGGGGTGGTGAGATCCTTGTCTTTTTTATAGTCATATCCTACATTGACAGGTTCTTCACCATCAGGTAATTCAGGCTTCTGTTGCGTAATCGATTCTTCCCCATAATTAAAATTTATTACCATTCTGCCATCGATTGGTTCCTCAATCATACCATTTGCAAAGGAAACGACACCTATCATATTGGCATCCTGTTTGACCTTGATCTTGAATTTTCCTTCAGAATCAGTCATTGAGCTTGTATTTTGGCCATCAATCATAATTATTGCATTCGCAACAGGATATTGTCTGGCATTAAGCACTGTACCTGTAATTGTTATTTTTGCCCTCTTCTTCTGTCCTTCTAAAATACTAAAACAAAAGACTGACAATAAGATTAATAAGATAACTTTTGCTTTCATCTCAGTTAATTTAATTGTTTTTAATTCTCCATTCTTTTATTTTTCAAAATTAGTAAAATTCTGATACAGTTACTAAAAAGTAGTGTTAACCTGTAATTTCGCACAATAAACATGTCGCTTATTCGCCAAACTATATTTTTATTTTACTTCAATAACTGAGTAAGAAAGGAGATGTGATTTTGAATAGAATTATTTATCCACAATAAGCTGCAAATTATTAATATAACACATATATACCGGGAATTGGCCGATATGCAATACATTATAGGGCTTTTTAAATTATAAGGATTAAGAAAAAAATATTTTGGAAATCTTAATAACAAACTTATGGGAATTTTTGTTATTTCCTTTATCTTCAAAGATCAAATATTCAATCCCTGGCCTGATACAGGTTATTAAACTCAAATAATGATTGTTGCTGGTACAAATAATATTAGTAAAAAAATAAGTGTTTTAATAATTCTGTTTTTCCTGGTAATACCAAAATCATTTTCCGGTTCACCTGTTCTGTCGTGTGAAATAAGCGGGGTAGTAAAAGACAGCATTACCGAAGAAGGACTTCCATTTGCTACAGTTCAGATAAAATCACAAAATGAATCTGATTTAATATATGGAGTAATCTCTGATGAAACCGGCCATTATCGTATCACCGGGATAATTCCCGGGAAATACAGTTTAATTGCATCATTTATGGGATATAATGAAAAAGTATTAATAATAGATATTCAGGCAAAAAAAGAAGAGCATGATATTCTTCTCTCTCAAAAGAGTTATTCTTTATCAGAAGTAACTGTTACGGCAGAAAAGAATTTAATAGAAAGAAATATTGAAAGGACTATTATTAATGTCGCTA
>CAZOZU010000058.1:0-8808 GCA_964584355.1 uncultured Rikenellaceae bacterium | reverse complement strand
GAAACAGGCGGTCAAGCTTTCTGAGTTTCTCCCAGTTTGTAAAGGCAATAGGTTCAATGATCGGTGCTCCGACGGCAGCTTTCTTTGCTTTAAAATTTGGCGACTGGAAACTGATGTTCCTGGTTTTTGGAATAGTATCAATCCTGGCAGTAGTATGGCTTGGATCAGTTAAAATCGATGAATCAAAACAGGACTTTGAACCGTCACTATCATCATCTTTTAAACTGCTTGGCAATAAATACATACTACTTATGGTAATTGCAATCTTTGTAGTTGTTGGCGTTGATGTAGGATTTAATTCAAATTCAGGGCAATATCTTATTAAACATTTTGGTATAGAACAACTTGCTGCCGAATCAGGCAGAAGCGTCTATTTCCTTGGTCGTATGCTTGGCACTTTTGCCGGTGCTATCATGCTTGCGAAGTTTTCTTCTCACAAATTTTATA
Organism: uncultured Rikenellaceae bacterium; assembly: GCA_964584355.1. GTDB lineage: Bacteria > Bacteroidota > Bacteroidia > Bacteroidales > VadinHA17 > LD21. The sequence continues at coordinate 8,361 of CAZOZU010000058.1, read as the reverse complement.
TGTGGACCTCAGTGCTGGGCATCTTATGTCTGGTTATGATAATATTAGTAAAATCCACTGTAATGGCATGGATACTGGTATTCCTTATTGGCCTTGCTGTAGCAAATATATGGCCACTGGTGTTTTCACTAACAATAGGTAAATTTCCGGAAAGAAGCAATGAAATTTCAGGACTGGTGATGATGGCTATTAGCGGTGGAGCGATAATACCTCTGATGGTAGGATGGATAAGCGACATAAGCAATGCTGCTATCGGAATGTCACTTCTTGTACTTTGTATGATATATTTGTTAGTTGTTTCCATTTATGCAATAAAAAAGGATGAATCGTAAAAAATCAGACAGGCGTGCTTTTCTTAAGAAGACAGCCGCCGCAGCAGTAACTATTACAATAGTGCCTCGTTATGTGCTTGGAGGAAGGGGATACACTGCTCCTTCCGACCAGCTTACAAAAGGCATTATCGGAGTAGGAGGAATGGGCCGGGGTCATTTTAACTATGAAGGAACAAGATTACTGGCCGTCTGCGATGTCGACAGAAACCACCTCGACCAGGCAATAGAACTGGCCGGTGGTGATATTGATGGGTACCATGATTTTCGTGAACTGATAGCAAGGGATGATATCGACATAATACATATTGCGACACCACCTCACTGGCATGGTATAATGTCAAGGATGGCAGCTGAAGCCGGAAAGGATATCTGGTGTGAGAAACCCATGACACGTACTATAGGTGAGGGTATAAAAGTAGTCGAAGCCGTACAGAAATATGGAAGGATGTTCCGTCTTAATACATGGTTCCGGTTCAATGACCAGTTCTATGGACTGGGAACCACTGTTAAACCTCTTAAAAAACTTATCAAGAGTGGTGCTCTCGGATGGCCCCTGAAGGTAACAGTAAGCGGCATTACAGGCTTTGACTGGAAATTCTACTGGTCAGGCCGGCATAACCTGAAACCTGAACCAGTACCTGAGGAACTCGATTATGACTTCTGGCTCGGCCCGGCACCATATAAACCATACAACCCTGAAAGAGTACATTCAAAATTCAGGGGATACTGGGATTATGACGGTGGAGGACTGGCAGATATGGGCCAGCATTATCTCGACCCGGTACAGTATCTTCTCGACAAAGATGATACCGGACCGGTATCGGTTGAAATAGATGCACCGCAGCAGCATTACGATGCAGTTGGTACATGGCGCAGAATAACATATACTTATGATGACGGATGCAAGATAATCCTTGATGGTGAGAACCATGATAAAGATGCTGCTTATATCGAGGGTCCCAACGGAAAAATATTCAGGGGTTTCAGGTCAGATATTAAAGACCTGGATAAGCTGATAAACTCATTACCCGATCCTGAACCACAGATAACCATGTTTACAGAGTCGGTGTTGACGAGGAAGAAATTTGCACTTAATGAAGCCAATGGCCATAGATCATGTTCTATTGTCAATCTTGGTGTTATAGCTCTAAGACTGGGCAGGGATCTAAAGTATAATCCTGTTTTACAGCAGTTTATAGATGACGAGGCTGCTAACCGCCTTATCAATCAGCCTATGCACAATCCCTGGAGAATCTGATTTTAATGTGGTAAAATGCTAATCAGTAAAATGTCACAAAATGAAAATTAAGAGTTTGTTTATTTATACTGTCTCTCTGCTTATGTTATCTTCAATGACTTTTTCACAGGATAACAGGACACTTGAAACAAAGATTGCTGATCTTCTCTCACAGCTTCCTGCCAGTGATATTCAATATAAAAATAAACTGATGGGAGATATGTTGTCACTAGGTGATGAAGGCATAAGGGAGATATGTGATCAGATAATACCTCCTGGTACCGGTGATGATACCAGACCAAGGTTTGCCGTAGAGTCTTTCTCGAGATATTTGTCACAAAAGGGTATGGAAAACGAAAGATCACTATGGGAAGATATCTGTATTTCGTATGTAACACATCAAAATGACTATCTGGTAAAGGACTTCTTTATTAAACAACTTCAGCTTTTCGGAGGAGATAAGTCTGTTGAGGCATTAAGTCAATACCTGTATGACTTTCAGGTATGTAGTTCTGCTGTAGCAGCAATGACAGCAATAGGAGGACAATTGGCAGAGAGTCTGCTTGCAGAATCATTGGATGATATGATGCTTCCGTGTGCTGCAGCGGTGATTAATGCCCTTGCAGATATGAACTCCCAGATAGCAGTAAATGAATATATATCCTGGACATTAGTTGAAAATCCGGATGTAAAAGCCGCTGCATATAACGCTCTTGCACAGAGCAGGAGTTCACAGGCCTATCCCATACTTCTTAAAGCAGCGAAAGAGAACCAGTTTCGGTGGGAAAGAACGGGGGCAACCTCCGCATTGCTCAAATATGCAGAGAATGCCGGAGCTTATGGCAATATAAAAACAATGGATAAAATATGTAAGCTTCTTATAAAAAAATGTAATGATGAGTTAACATATCATTATAAGACAGCTGCCCTTAAAACCTATGTCCTGTTTCATGACGCAGATGCAATGCAGTATATTCTTAAAGCTGCAGCTCATACTGATGCAGGTTACAGGAATGCAGCGATAAATATGTCGGCTGACATCAGGGGAGATTACATGACTGATACATGGATTAAAAATTTTTCAAAAGCAATACCTGCCGCAAAGCCTGAAATCATTACTGTTTTGGCCACAAGGAGGGACAAAAATGCATTGCCTCTGATAAAAAGATCCCTTATTCATGAGATACCGGCAGTTAGAGAAGCGGCTGCGGAAGCACTGACATTATCAGGTGATGAAGAGGCAGTCCCTCTTATTATAGGATATATGATGGAATTTGAATCTTCTTCCGACCAGGAAGCTGCTTTGACAGCACTAAAGAGCCTGGTTGGAAATAAGGAGATGCCCCTGATAAAGAATGTACTGGAAGAGGGTCCTCCTGCTGCAAAGAAAAGTGCAATTGAACTTATCGCCTGGAAAAAGGATACCGGATTTTTTAATGATGTATTACCCTATACTTCATCATCTGATGAGGAGGTCACTGAAGCTGCCTTCAAGGCTCTTGCCAGCCTTGCAGGTTGGAGAAACCAGGATGATCTGCTAAACCTGTTATTTAAGACCGGCAACGAGGATTATGTGCCTGATATTCAAGATGCACTGGCCGCTGCTGCAGGTAAAATGCCCGATCCGGAAAGACGCTCCGAGGTTATTCTGAAAGTGCTCGAATCCGGTGAAAGAAGTGAAGAACTTATTCCCGTACTTGCAAGAACAGGCGGGAGAAAAGCCCTCGCTGTTGTGTTGAAAGAATTTGAAAACGGCACATCAGAAATACGACAGGTATGTTTTAATACTCTTACCTCATGGAGTGATCATTCAGCATTATCAGCTTTATATGAGATTTGTGCATCAGGTAACAAGACTTATGAAGCTCCGGCATTTGAAGGATATGTAAGACAAGTGCGATCAGCCCCGATAACTGACGAACAAAAACTTCTTCTTTACAGAAAGATAATGCCTTATGCTCTTACTCCCGAAAGAAAAAATACTGTACTCGGTCAGATAGGCCGGCTGAAAACATATCAGTCGCTCTTTTTTGTTACCGGTTTTCTTGATGACCCTGCTACTTCCTCTGTGGCAGCCAGGGCAGCAATGAATATTGCCCTGCCTTCATCAGGAGAGACTACAGGTATGTATGGTACAAATGTAAGGGAGATACTTGTAAAAGTTATGTCGAAGCTGGAAGGTGATGAGAGCGATTATGACAGAGAGACGATACGGAAATATATCGAAACAATGCCTGATGATGAAGGATTTGTCTCTATGTTCAATGGTAAAGATCTCATCGGATGGCAGGGACTGGTAGAAAATCCTGTAGCACGTGCTAAGATGAAACCTGCAGAACTTGCCAGGAAACAGGCAGAGGCTGATAAGAAAGTTCCAGGAAACTGGACAGCCAGGGATGGAGGTATATGGTTTAACGGCAGCGGCAATAACCTTTGTTCCATAAAAGAATACGGTGATTTTGAGTTGTTTGTCGACTGGAAAATATCAAAAGGAGGCGACAGTGGTATTTACCTCAGGGGCACCCCACAGGTCCAGATATGGGATACCTCAAGAGTGGAAGTGGGTGCCCAGGTAGGATCCGGAGGACTCTATAATAACCAGGTACATGAGTCAAAGCCACTTAAAGTAGCCGATAATCCTGTAGGCGAGTGGAATACATTCAGAATAATCATGATAGGTGAAAAAGTGTCTGTATGGCTTAACGGGGAACTGGTTGTCGATAATGTGGTTATGGAAAATTACTGGGACCGGAGTATCCCTATTTTTCCAAAAGGAGCTATTGAACTTCAGGCTCATGGTACAGACCTGGGATTCAGAGATATATATGTAAGAGAGATAAGTGAGAAAGAGTATAACCTTACATCTGAAGAGAAAGCTGAAGGATATGTATCTCTGTTCAATGGCAGAGACCTTCATAATTGGGTGGGAGATAAGGACTCTTATGTTGCTGAGGATGGAATGATTGTTATTAAACCTCAGGAAGGCAGCGGAGGGAATCTCTATACTGAAAAAGAGTACTCCGATTTTATTTTCAGGTTTGAGTTCCAGCTTACTCCGGCGGCTAATAACGGACTGGGAATAAGGGCTCCCCTTGGAGGCGATGCAGCTTATAAAGGTATGGAGCTTCAGATACTCGACAATACAGCACCAGTTTATGAAACATTAGAGCCCTATCAGTATCACGGTTCGGTTTATGGTGTTATACCGGCAAAAAGAGGTTATCTTAATCCTGTCGGGGAATGGAACTATGAAGAGGTGCTTGTACAGGGTACAAGGATAAAGGTAACCCTGAATGGAACGGTTATTGTCGATGGTGATATCGCAGATGCACGAGATAACGGGACAATGGATCACAGAGATCATCCGGGACTAAAAAATACAACAGGTCATTTAGGTTTTCTCGGACATGGATCTATAGTAAAATTCAGGAATACCAGGATAAAAGATTTTTCCGGAAAAGAAGAATAAAAATTCTTCTCTGTGACCCTCTGTGTCTCCTCTGTGTCTCTCTGTGTAAGTTTTTAATAGTTATTTGTTACACAGAGTTACACAGAGCCAGCACAGAGTACCACAGAGTTGTTAAAATTGAATGATCATGAAAAATTTTGGATTACTAATAATCAGTTTGGTACTTTTCTCATCATGCAGCAAGGTTGTCCCTCCCGAACCATACGGACCTTTACCATCCGGGAGGCAGCTTGCATGGCATGAGATGGAGTATTACATGTTTGTACATTTCACTGTTAATACTTTTACAGACAAGGAGTGGGGTTATGGTGATGAGGATCCATCAGTATTCAATCCCACAGAATTTGACTGTGGTCAATGGGCAAGAGTAGCCAGTGAGGCGGGAATGAAAGGTATCATTATAACTGCAAAACATCATGACGGGTTTTGTCTCTGGCCTTCAGAATATACTGAACACTCTGTTAAAAACTCCCCATGGAAAGATGGCAAGGGTGATGTTATATGGGAGCTCCGAAGCTCATGTGATGAATATGGATTGAAACTGGGTGTTTACCTTTCCCCATGGGACCGTAATAGTGCACTATACGGCACACCGGAATATATCACTTATTACCGGAACCAGCTTACAGAACTTTTAACAAATTACGGGAATATCTTTGAAGTATGGTTCGATGGTGCTAACGGAGGTGACGGATATTACGGAGGAGCCAGGGAAACACGGAGGATTGATAACAAAACATATTACGACTGGCTGTTTACACATCTTATTGTAAGGGAGCTACAGCCTAAAGCAGTTATGTTCAGCGATGCGGGTCCCGATGTAAGATGGGTAGGCAATGAAAGAGGTATGGGAAGCCTTACAAACTGGTGCCTTCTGAACAAGGATGATATGTATCCCGGTGGTGATTTTGCAGGAATCCTCGGTGAAGGACATGAGGACGGTGAATACTGGGTCCCGGCCGAAGTTGATGTTTCATTACGTCCCGGATTGTTCTGGCATGAAAGTCAGAATGACAGGGTGAGATCACCAGAGAACCTTTTGGAGCTTTATTATTCATCGATTGGACGGAACAGCAACCTCCTTCTCAATGTCCCGCCTGACACAAAAGGCCTTTTACACGAAAATGATGTTAAATCACTGATGGGATTCAAGGATCTGTTGGATAAGGAATTTGAATTTGATATTGCCTTAGGTAAGAAAGTAACAGCATCAGATACCAGGGGAAAAGATTTCAAACCATCGAATACGGTTGACGGAGATAATGAAACATATTGGGCAACAAAAGATGACCGGCTGTCTGCTGAGCTGATAATTGAACTTGGAACAGAAACAGAGGTAAACAGGATACTTCTTCAGGAATATATTAAGCTTGGACAGCGGATACAGGAATTTAAAGTTGAAGCCTTCAGCAACGGTGAATGGGTGCACCTGATTGATGGAACGACAATTGGATACAAGGTAATACGTAAATTCCCGGTTATACCGGCAAGTAAGATAAAGGTTACGATAGCTGAGTCAAAAGCCTGTCCGGTCATTTCCAATATTGAGCTATATCGTGCCCCACGCCCTGTGCCCTGAGCTCCGAGCCCCGAGCCGTCTACTTCACCGGCACCCCTATAGTATGTCCCAGTATTATAACCTGGTTTGACCTCAGACCCATCTCAGGTGCAAGTTTTTCTTTTGGCACGAGACCTCTTACCACACAACCGAGATTGGCAGAGGCACAATAGAGATAAACATTCTGGGCAATGAAACCGGTATTTGCATGTGGCCAGAAAAGGTCAGGATCCTTAATTTCATCACCCTCTTTTATCCCCAGCTTCCCCATATCGGCCACATAGATGAGATTAAGAGGTGCTGTTGCAACAAAATCCTGTGTGCCGCACAGGGCACGGATATCCCTGTTATGGATCTGCTTCAGGGAATGCGTTTCAGCCTTATAGAGGTATAAGCCACTTTGGGTCGAGACATAAACATCTATTTCCTGCATATTACGGGCTGAAGGAGCAGTCCTGAGTTTTTCCTCAGGCCGGTTGATACCCCATGCTGCCCATAGAAGTTCGGAAAGTTGTTGTTCCGAAATCTTACCTTCTTCAGTGAAGACTCTAATTGACTCTCTTCCATTTAAAGCCTGCATCAATGGTTTTCCACCTGTCCTGTCAGGTTCCGGGAGTTTAATATCCTGTGAACCTGCCGGAATGGTAAATGCAATAACTGCAATAATAAAAAGTGCATTTAAGATCTTTTTTTTCATGATATTAGTATTTAGTATTACTTACCCCCAACTCCCACACTGCTAGCGCCGATTTATAATCGGGGCTCATTGGCACGGATTACAAATCCGCGCCAGCAACCCGGAACCCGGAACCTGTCCTATCTCCTCACTTCCCTTACTATCTTTAATGCTGATTCTGTAAGTTTTGTTAGCTTTTTCCAGTCCTTATTCTTTAAAATTTCTTTTGTTATAAGTTTCGAACCCATTCCCACACACACCGCACCCGCTTCAAACCATTCATTCAAGTTCTCTTCCGTAGGTTCCACACCGCCGGTAGGCATCAGGCTTGTCCATGGACAAGGACCCTTCATGGCTTTGATAAACTCAGGTCCTCCCACTGATGATCCGGGGAAAATTTTTATTATCTCTGCGCCAAGCTCTTCTGCATAGCTTATTTCAGATGCTGATCCGCAACCCGGAGACCATAAGATCTTGCGGCGGTTGCATACTTTAGCCATGTCGGGATTCAGTATGGGAGCGACGATGAAGTTGGCACCGAGCTGGATATAGAGAGATGCAGTACCGGCATCCACCACTGATCCGACACCCACAATCAGGTCCGGAAGCTCTTTTTCTGCCCATTTATTGAGGTCACTGAAAACCTCATGTGCAAAATCACCCCGGTTGGTGAATTCAAAAACCCTTATCCCTCCCTCGTAGCATGCTTTTATAACATTCCTGCAGATATTGGGATCCTTATGATAGAATATGGGAATTATACCCGTTTCAAGTATCTTATTTATAACAGCAATTCTTGTAAACCTGGCCATGGTAGTTATATTGTTTTAACAAATGTAATTAAAAACCAGAAATAAATCGAGCACAAAGCAGAGAGATCAGGGCACAGGGCACAGGGCACAGGCTTTGCAAGCCATAATCCCGAGCAATCGGGACGGCGGCTTGGCGCAGAGCATGGAGCCAGCCTTCTCCGCCATCCCGATAATTATAGGGAGGCAGATTCGGCTGACAAGGAATGGAGCGGGGAGCAAGCCTTTGCCAAGGCTACGGCTGGCAAGGCAGGGAGCAATGGACAATGGACAATGGACA
>CAZOZU010000057.1:0-8812 GCA_964584355.1 uncultured Rikenellaceae bacterium | reverse complement strand
TCAGATGTGCTTGGTCTCACTACAGCAGTGATCAGAAGTCCCCGAAGCTACAATTCACAGATAGGTGTTCCTTTGTCAGTACTAAAACTGGATGAAAAATATAAACTGGCAATTCTTGAAGCAGGGATATCTGAACCAGGTGAAATGGAGAAACTCAGGCGTATTATTAAACCTGATGTTGGAGTCATCACAAATATCGGCGATGCCCATAGTGAAAATTTCCCCGACTTACTGACCAAAGCAAAGGAAAAACTGAAGTTATTTGTAAATGCCTCTATGATAGTTTATTGCAGTGACCATGAAATTATCCGTGAACTGATATTAAAGGAGAAATTGTATAGGGGGAAAAGACTTGTTGACTGGTCATGTAAAAACCGGAATGCAGGTATATATATAAAAAAACAACCTCTTCCTGATGGAACCACTGGTTTGGAAGTAAAATACCAGGGTAATACTTATGATTTCATAATTCCCTTCAATGACCGTGCTTCTATTGAGAATGCCATGACTGTTACAGCAGTTTGCCTGGCTCTGGAGACCAGTCCGGATATTATACATACAGGATTGAGTACTCTTGTTCCGGTTGCCATGCGTATGGAAATGAAAGCGGGGATCAATAATTGCCAGTTAATCGAGGATTACTATAATTCTGATCCGGGCTCTCTGGGAATGGCAATAGAATACCTGAAGGGGCAGAGTAAGCTGGAAAAAACTCTTATCCTTTCTGATTTTGTTCAGAGCGGACGGGATGAAAAGGATTTATACGGTGGAGTAGCAGACCTTGTGAAGAAAAACAGGATAAACAGATTTATAGGTATTGGTCCTGGGCTCTCAGGGAATAGCTCACTTTTTGATAAAGAGGCTCAGTTTTATTATTCTACAGATGAATTCATACAACGATTCAAGTCCTCGATGTTTCATGATGAAATAATACTGCTTAAGGGAGCACGCAAGTATGAGTTTGAAAGGATAGGGAAACTGCTTGAACAAAAAGTACATCAAACACTCCTTGAGATAAATCTTGATGCCATTGCATATAATCTCAACGAATTCCGGAGATGCCTGGATCCCGGGACACGTATCATGGCAATGGTAAAAGCTTTTGCCTATGGAGCTGGTCCTGCTGAAATAGCAGCCCTTCTGGAGTATCATCGCGTCAGCTATCTTGCAGTAGCCTATACTGATGAGGGGGTAGAACTTAGAAATGCAGGTGTTTCCCTGCCCGTAATGGTGATGAATCCTGATCCTGCTTCTCTGGAACAGATAATCAGATATGACCTCGAACCGGAAATATATAATTTTTCATCTCTTAAAGAATTCTCCGATATTGCCTCCAGACATGGACTTATTGATTACCCGGTTCATATTAAGATCGATTCGGGAATGCACCGGCTCGGTTTTATGCCTGAGGATACTGACAGGCTGATATCATATTTAAAACCTGCCGAATCAATAAAGATAGTATCACTGTTATCTCATTTTGCCGCCAGTGAAGAGCCCCGGTTTGACAGCTTTACTCACAACCAGGCAGAGATATTCATTAATACAGCTAAGAAGCTAAGTGAAGCAGCAGGATATCCAATCCTTCGTCATATCTGTAACTCATCAGGGATAGTACGTTTTCCCCAATATCAGCTCGACATGGTACGACTTGGTATTGGATTATATGGAGCCGGCTCAATCAGGGGTTTAACACTTAAGCCGGCAGGACGTTTTAAAACCAGAATATCCCAGATTAAGAAAGTGCCTCCGGGTGAACCTGTTGGGTATGAGTGTGCGGATGTTTCAGATAATGAGCGAATTATAGCAATACTTCCTGTTGGATATGCCGATGGACTCAACAGGAAACTTGGAAACGGTAATGGATCATTATTTATAAAAGGAGTGAGGGTCCCTATAGCAGGTAATGTCTGTATGGATATGTGTATGGTCGACATAACCGGTGTTGACGCAAGGGAAGGGGATGAGGCTGAGATATTCGGCGGGAATATTACAATAGATGAATTGGCGGAAAAGTGCCGGACCATTCCTTATGAGATCATTACCTCAATACCCGGCCGGGTAAAAAGAATATTTTTCAGGGAATAGCGGTAATTAGCAGATATGATTTATTAGTTTTAGTACTTTGCCACAATAGGCATCCTTCTTCCGGTTCCGAACGATTTGGAGGATATCCTTAATATGGGTGGTGCCTGGAATCTCTTATACTCATTGCTGTTGATCAGATTAATTACTTTGTCAACAGTCTCTCTGTCGAAACCCTTCCCGGAAATTCTCTCCACAGGTTTTTGTAATTCTATGTATTGATACAATATAGAATCAAGTATCCTGTAGTCAGGTAGTGAGTCAATATCAAGCTGGTTTGGTCTGAGTTCGGCAGAGGGAAGTTTGTTAACTATATTGGCAGGGATTATTTCAGAAATTCTATTAACATGGTCAGCAAGTCTGTAAATGTCTGTTTTATAAACATCACCCAGCACAGATAGTCCGCCTGCCATATCGCCATAAAGGGTACCATAACCAACAGCTGCCTCGCTTTTGTTTGATGTATTCAGCAGGATGCCACCGAACTTGTTTGAAACGGCCATCAGTATAAGAGCCCTGATCCTGGCCTGGATATTTTCTTCAGTCACATCCGGATCCTTTCCCTGGAAAAGAGGTGCAAGATCTTCCTCAAATGCACGGAACGGTTTTTCTATACTGACAATATCATATTGAACCTTTAGTCTTTCTGCCAGTTCAACAGCATCACTTATCGATTGTTCTGATGAGTAACGTGAAGGCATCAGTAATGCTCGTACATTTTCATTGCCAAGAGCCTCAACGGCCAGACAAAGGCATAATGCCGAGTCTATTCCCCCTGATAGGCCTAAAATACACGATCTGAAACTTGTTTTGGCAAAGTAGTCACGAATACCTGTTACAAGAGCTTTGTATATAAGATCAATATCCTTCGGCTTCTCTTTGTCAGGAGAAAAGGTGCCATCGTTAATTGCCTCTGTCGTGAAAGTCTCAATAGTCTCCTCAAAGAATGGCAGCCGTTTACAGATATCTCCCTCACTATTTATTATCATCGATGCTCCGTCAAATATCAGTTCCGTGTTGGCACCAGTCTGGTTAACAGTGATAAGAGGTATTTTATGCCTGGCTGCTTTACTTTTAAATATATCCTCTTTAACATCGATCCTTGTATATGAGAAAGGCGATGCTGAAATATTTATGATTATATCAGGATGTTGTTTGGCAAGTTCATCCATCGGGGAAATGGTGTAAAGACGTTTTTTCTCAAATTCATTATCAAATGACTGTTCATCCCACAGGTCTTCACAAATTGTTAGTGCGATTTTTAATCCCTTGAATGAGAACACATTAAAATCTTTACCAGGTTCAAAGTACCTATATTCGTCAAAAATATCATAAGTTGGAAGAAGCGTCTTGTTAGCAGAGAAAATTATTTTTCCCTCCGAAAGTACAAGTGCAGAATTATACAACTTTTTACCATTTCGGTTACTATTTATTAGCGGTGATCCTACAATAGCAGTGATTGCACGGCACTCTTTGGAGATCGCTTCAACGGTTTTATTACATCTATCGATAAAATCGGACCTGTCGAGCAGGTCAAGAGGTGGATAACCTGGTATGCAAAGCTCTGAGAATACAACAAGGTCGGATCCTTCACTTTTTGCTTTTTGTATGGCACTGCAAATCCGCTCCTTATTTGAGATGAAGTTGCCTATATGATAATTCAGCTGTGCAACGGTTATCTTCATAAGATGTTAGTTAGAAGTTGATCCCAAGCCTGACAGATATCATTTTATGGGTAATTTTATCCACAGGTTGTATACCGTTATCTTTTGTAACATCAAGGAAATTGTTATGGAAACCGAGGCCTAGCACAACAGCAGTATTACCACCAAGCCCGTATTCGATACCGGCAATAATATGGTATGACAGGTTGAACATTTTTAGTTCTTCCATGGCCTTTTCTCCTTCAATATGGAGAACCGGAATATCCATTTTTCCTCCAACCATTATTTTAGGATCTACTCCTACATCGGAGAAGAAGGTGAAATAACCAATCTGGTTTGTCTTGAGGTTTAATCCAAAAGGTACTTCAACATACTGGATTTTATACAGAACTGCCTCATCCGGGGGGACTGTAATTAAATCATTTCCAGAGGCATAAGGCTCAAGTATGGTTGTATCGCTACAGGTGAGTCTGCCGGCAGCACTCACCAGGTTCACCCCTGTGGAAAAGGAATAGTTGGGAGTAAAAGACCTTTTGAAGGAAAGTCCGAAATTAATCCCGGGTCTTGCCCCATCATTCTTAACCTCACTTATATCAGATCCAAACCAGCTTATCAGGGGGTCAAAATGTAATCCAATACTTATTCTTTGCTGGGCTTTGGTATTCAGAGAAATAAAGAAAAAAAACAGCAGGAGCAGAGTAAGTTTCTCGCTGGTACATTTTCTCTTTTGTGATTCCATAATTTACGGTGTTATTATAATAAACTTTTCATCAGCGCAGTAAAAATAACAAATAATAATTGAAGTTATAAGTATAAGATAATAGTTGTCATAACGGTGAAAAGTATTTATTTTCGGGAACTTTATAAATTTCTTGTTATGAGGGCAGGAATTACAGGTATCATAATTGCACTTTCACTTGTTATCGGATTGTCATCCTGCAAAAGGAATCCTTACAGGGTCAACATCTCCTCTGTTTCAGTTAATCTTGAGATTGAGAGGCTTGAAAAAGATCTCTTCTCGATCGATCCCGCTGACATAGCCTCATCAATTCCATACCTAAAGGAAAAATATGGAGGATTTCTTCAGTTATTCAGTTATGTGACACATTCAGGAGATATTGATGATACTCTCTTTGCTGAATTTCTGACAGGATTTTGTACTGAAAAGCTGAATTATGAGGTTTATCAATCTGTGATGGCAGAGTATCATGATATAACTGCAATTGAGAATGATCTTGAAAGTGCTTTCCGTCATTACAAATATTATTTCCCCGGCAGAGAGATACCTTCAATATATACCTGCATTACAGGATTTAACAACAGTCTGATCATTGGTGATACAATTATCGGGATAGGGCTTGACAGGTATTTGGGAAGTGATTGTGAGTATTATCCCCGGCTTCAGATCTACATGTATATAGCTGCCAGGATGAATTCATGGAATATTGTACCAGATTGCATGTATGGATGGGCTTCTTCGGATTGGGATTATACTGCTATGGGGTATGCTACAGATAATGTGATGACCAGTATAATGCATGAGGGGAAATTAAAATACTTTGAAAAATGTATGATACCCTCGATCAATGACACTATCCTTTTCGGGTTTTCAGCAGATCAGATGAGATTCTGCAGGAATAATGAAAGGCAGATGTGGTATTATCTTATTGAGAATGATCTTCTTTTCAGTACCGATCAGTTTACAATAAGGAAACTTACGGGTGAGGCACCCTCTACGACTTACTTTACCAGTGAATCGCCGGGAAAAGCTGCAGTGTGGCTTGGTTTCAGGATTATTGAATCTTATATGAGGAGAAATAATATTTCTCTTGGTGAGATGATGGATAATAGTAATATTCAAGGCATTCTAGAAGCTGCAAAATATGACCCGAAATAAAAAAAGGCCGTTGTTGAAACGGCCTCCAATTTTGTTTTAATTACATTACTCTGCAGGGTGAATTGCCTCAACAGGGCACACATCTGCACATGCCCCGCAATCGGTGCAAAGATCCGGATCTATTTTATAGATATCGCCTTCAGAAATAGCTTCAACAGGACACTCATCGATACAAGTTCCGCATGCAGTGCAATCTTCATTGATTTTGTAAGCCATGTTTTTTATTTTTAGGTTTATTAATTACGGTAATGCCACAAAACTACCCAAATTTTATCAATTATAAAAAAATCAGAAAGAATTACACAATAACCATGCCTTCTTTTAAATTAGGCATATAGGCATTAAAAATCGAGGCTGAAAGAGAGGTAAAAGATTCTTGGTAATATATATTTATTTTCTATTCCCCACGCCCAGTCAGCTCTCACAAAATATCCAAGTAATTGTGCACGTATTCCTGCACCAAATCCTGCAACAATAGGTTCACGGTTAGAATCGAGGATTACAGTAACGGGTCCGTTTTTATATGTCTCAGTGTCCCATGAATTCTCACCCGACCAGGGTGATTGTCCGGTCCAGGCTGTTCCAATATCACCAAAAGCGACAACCTGAATACTGTTGAGGAAGTTTGATCGTAATGGATGTCCGGCAAAATATCTGATAAAAGGCCACCTTATCTCACTGTTTATCAGGGCAAAGTTATTTCCGTTTCTGATATTTTGACTGAAGCCACGAAGATTTGTTGCTAAAGCCTGAAAACCGTAATTCATTCCCGGACTTACAGGAATTGTATTATCGAACATAGCATTCTTATTGAACAGGTATCCCATCCAGTTATCCACTCCTCCCAGGTAATAGACCAGTTTTGTCGGACCATATGAAGTGCTTGCTGCAAACCTGTTGGCCCAAATAAGCTCCCTGTGAATTTTGATATATTTTCTGAAATCAATACCAACAACAATCATATCTGACTTATCGTATGTGAGTTCCTTATAATATTCACCGAAAACCTTAAACCTTGTTCCGTAGTATATGTTTACAATTCTCTTCCTTGTATTATCGTAAATAAGTTCACCTTTGAGGCTGACCCAGTGGCGGGCAAGGTTTTCATTACTCAGGGAGATCAGGTCTGTGGCCAGGTAAACATGACGGTCGTATCTGTATGACAAGGTTCCCTTTAGAGCCAGAACTGGTGAAAATGGCTTTGAATAAGAAAGATAAAGGTTATGAGTATGGGTCTTGAAATAAACGTTATCATTATCCAAAGTGGCTGAACTTAAAAATGCCTGCCTGTGAAAAATAAGTTGTTTATCAAATTTCCCTTTAAGGTTTTCGTCGCTGACCAGGTATTCATTACTGTTGAAATTACCTGAAAACCTAAATCCTCCGGTAACCCTGTAATTTTCAAAAAGATCTATAGCACCTATCCGGGTCAGCATATTAATTCCCGGATTATAATAAGGTGCTCCTCCGTTGTAAACCTGGTAGGAATTATTTAAGAAAGTGAAATCAATCTGATTGGCTATATAATTGTTGTAAAATGAGGTCTCATAGATCCTTATTAAAGGGAGATCCAGTTTCCCGGTGTCGAGATCTATGTCCATATAATCTTTACGCCATAGCTGATCGTAGTAGTTTTGTTTTTCTTTCTCAAAGATGTAATGTGTTATATCAATCGGCTCATTCTTAATATAGTACTCGTATAAAGGTTTGGTAAGGGTATCTTTTCTTCTCTTGTCTTCAGCAATGAGCCACTTTCTAATCTGTTCAATACTGTCAGCTTCCTGGAACAGCATGTTTCTCTCCCTGCGGTAGGATGTTATTTCTGTTTCATCTTCAGGGACAGCAGTATCACTTTTTATTTGTCCCTCTCTCACAATATATCGCCCTGTGCTGAAAAGGATTTCTCCATAATTATTTAGCCGGTTAGTTGCAGAGTGGTCTTCAATATTCCTGTCATAATTTGTAACAGGCAGAGAGTTAATGAAATACCTGTAATGAATGATAGTGTCGATATAGCTTATTGCACTATCAAATGTTGCTGTATATCTGTTGAGAATACCATTCTCATCTCCTATGTAAGCAAATTCTTTTCCTGATGTTCCTGTAGGAGAGTACCTGTTGATATATGTACCTTCCGACAACCTGGTAAGTACATTATTCTCTTTTAAGATATTATAAGTAAACAGGTCGAATGTCATTCCTGTTTTTTCAAAAGGATCTCCAGTATTAGTGAGAGTATCAGATAATCTGTTTGATGAGAAAATAATTTCATTCGGATTGTCATTCAGGAAGGTGGGATTGAGGTCATCAGCCACATCTCTTGTTATCTGCTCATTGGTTCCTGATGCGATTGTGTGAATATAGATATCAGTAATGCCATCTTTCACAGCAGAAAATATGAGCCGTGATCCTTCAGGAGAATAAGAGAAATCAAGGATCTTGTCAAAATAGAGCAGACTACGTGTTTCGGTCGATTTTTCATCAATTCTGTAAAAGTACATAGCTATGGCGGCCTTCTGCTCATTTATAATTGTCAATATCTTACTGCTAGGATGCCAGCCTATAACAGGATAAGTCTCGTCGATAATCTGTTCAAATCTCGGTTCTGCCCGAAAGATTATTTTACGTTTTTCAGTGGTTTGATCATAAAGCCATACTCTCTTTCTGCCCCAGTCATTTGTTACATATGCTATATATTTACCGTCAGGACTAATTCTGACCGTCTGATATGTCTGTTCTTTCTTTGATTTACGGATACTGTTTTCGTCATAACCCGGAAAGTTCTGGTCATCGGAATATTCATTCCGGTAAAACTCTTTCCATTCTTTCAGAAGATCTTTAAGTTTCTTACCTATCACATAAAGAAATCCGTCATCTATACTCTTGTATACTTTTGTGAGATATATTATGTTAGGGACAAGAGCATCTCCGTATTCTTTCCCAAGAAATCTCCAGAACGAGAGACCGGCAAATACTGCCTCTTCATTTTCAAGGTTGCTGATATTCCTGTATTTCTTTGTGCTGAAGCCATCCTTAATCCTGTTTTCTGCTTCATAACTCCATCCGTACGACACATAATCAATAAGTCCTTTAATATACCAATCAGGTATATTAATAACTGATGAACTTGCGATACGGTCCTTAATATCAGCATTATACAACATTT
>CAZOZU010000056.1:0-8836 GCA_964584355.1 uncultured Rikenellaceae bacterium | reverse complement strand
TAACAAATATAGGCAGCAGGGTTCTCGGGAAACCTATTCCGAAAACCGTTGCTGAAATAGAAACTGTTTGTGCTTAAATATATTATAAGTGTATTATTAAATTAAATCTCCCAATTATGAAATACCGTAAACTTGGCAGAACAAACTGGATGGTAAGTGAAATAGGCTATGGCATGTGGGGTATGGCCGGATGGACAGGCTCAGATGATGAAGAATCATTTAATTCCCTGCAGCTGGCAGTTGACAACGGATGTAATTTTTTCGACACCGCCTGGGGCTATGGTAATGGGAAAAGTGAAAATATCCTGGGTCAGCTTATAAGAGCCAATAAAGACAAAAAGCTCTATACTGCAACCAAAATACCTCCGAAGAATTTCAAATGGCCTGCAAAACCCGAATATTCACTCGATGATTCCTATCCTCCGGATCATATTGAGGAATATGTGGAAAAGAGCCTTCGTAATGCAGGTATGGATTCTTATGACTTAATGCAGTTTCATACATGGGAAGACGATTGGCTTAAGGATGACCGCAGTATTAAAAAGATGATCAACCTTAAGGAACAGGGATTGTTTCGTGCAATTGGTATAAGCCTGAATCGGTGGGAGCCATGGAATGGCGTGCAGGCAGTTAAAAGCGGACATATTGATACTGTACAGATGATTTACAATATCTTCGACCAGAATCCCAGGGATGAACTTTTCCCGGCCTGCCGTGAAATGAATGCCGGAGTAATTGCCAGGGTCCCTTTTGATGAAGGCTCACTTACAGGAACATTGACAAAAGATAGTAAATGGCCTGAGGGCGATTGGCGTAATACCTATTTTGTCCCGGAAAATTTAATCTCAAGCGTTGAGCATGCTGATGCGCTCAAACCGCTGGTGCCCGAAGGAATGACAATGCCT
This sequence comes from uncultured Rikenellaceae bacterium, assembly GCA_964584355.1. Classification (GTDB taxonomy): domain Bacteria; phylum Bacteroidota; class Bacteroidia; order Bacteroidales; family VadinHA17; genus LD21. Next base: position 7,931 of record CAZOZU010000056.1, on the reverse strand, counting down.
GAAATGGCACTGAGATTTATTCTTGGGGAATCCACAGTCAGTACCATAATCCCCGGTATGCGTAAGCCGCATCATGCAAGTATGAATATGGCAGCAAGCGATGCCGGGCCGCTGGATCCTGACCTTATGAAAGAACTGGCTAAACACCGCTGGGACCGGAAATCTAAATCCTGGTCACAATAATTTTACAAGACACCTGGTTGTGGCCTCTTACCCTCAGAAACCCATTTCCTGAGAAGGTCAAATGCTCTGGCAGTCTCTTCCGGGGTAAAACTGCAATGCCCCTGCCCTTTTGTATAAACTACTACCAGATTTGATTTTTTACCGGTTCTCTGAACCATATTATCGTAAGGTATCACAGCCATACTTGCCGGAATAAGCTGATCATAAATAGTGTGCACAAGTAAAACCGGTTTCTCTATTTCTCCTGTTCTGTCATACGGATCAAAGAAATTTTCTGTTCCCGGGGTCATAACCAGTCGTTCAACCTTTTTGTTAAGTTCCCAGTCATCAGGGAAACCACTGTATAAGGTGTTCGTATTGTCAAAGGGATTGCCACCTGCCTGTCTGCCTATATCACGCATTATCCCGTCATTGAACATCACAACTATTGGAAGGTCCTTTAGTTTCAGTTCAAACCGCCTCGCAATTGCTGCAGACAATAATGTGTCACTGTTTATTGCTTCAGTAACTGCCTGCATCGAGATTGCCGGGGCAATACCTTTAATAGACTCTGACACAGGAGGAATAACACCCGGGAACATGGCTGCAAAAACAATATTGATATCGAAAGTCATTTTAACCTGAAGGTATGGTCTGCTGGCCAGAGGACACATAGGCATTGCTCCGTCGTAGTGTTGCCCGAAATTTTCAATTGTAGCCAGTGTTATACCTCCTCCCATTGAATGGCCGGTAATAAAACAAGTATCCGGCTTCCCATATTCTGAGACAAAATATCTGCGGAGAGCTTCTGTATCATCAACACCCTCTTCCAGTGCCCATCCCTTTTTCCTGTATGCCGATCGTGCCACTGCGAAACCCCGGTCAAGATATGGTTTTATCCCCTGGTCATTACGTTCGCTGTGAAATGCATTCGGATTGACTGGCATTGATGGCATCTCATAACCATGAGCATACATCACAAGGTTATTGTTCCAGTTTGCCGGGATTACTATTCTATACATAGCATTGTCTATCCTGCCGGTGTCAATCTTTAATTGTCGAATATCCTGGCCTGCCAGAGGTGCAGCAGATAACAATATAGCTAATTGAATTAATGCAATCAGATTATACTTTTTCATTTCGTTTCATTTATTATTTGTCATCGGGGCTGTTGAAAAAGTTAATTTTAACCGCAAAGAACGGAAAGAACTAGCAAAGTACGCAAAGTCATAGTTCTGTATATTAATTCTTTGCGGGCTTGGCGTAACTGACTTTGCGGTCTCTGCGGTTCATTTTTCATACTTTTTCTACACCTCCAACGAGTGGTTGAGGCAAAAATTCAATACAACACTGACTCGAAGAAAGTCTTCATTTCAGCGGCATAGTAAACACCATACTGGTAGAAAGTGTCTTTTGTCCTATTATCCGGTTTCCAGTCAAAAAATGCATGACTTGCTCCTCCTATCTGTACATATTGTGCCCTCTGTCCTGCTTTAACCAGTGCATCAACAAACTCTTTTACGGCTTCGTCTTTAATAAGAGGATCCAGTGTCCCTCTTGTCAGGTATTGTGGTACTGCTCTTTCCTTTACATCCGGAATATTGCTGAGTGGTGCCACTGCATCCCTCCAGATACTATCAGCAGCAGGATCTTCTGAATAATGATTTAACATTTGTCCGCCAAATACACCATAACTGGGAGCTGCTGCTTTTATGGATGTCAGCATTTCATTTCTGACCTGCTCAACTGTTTTATTGGCTGGTATATACGTAGGCATAAATTCGAATACACCGGGATTCTTGCCAAATCCTCCGCTGCCTATTTTATCTGCCATTAAAGAGGCAGCTGCGGAAAGATGACCACCGGCACTATCACCTGTAAGACCTATTCTTGTAGGATCAATACCATATTCAGAAGCATGTTCTATAATATGGGCTACCGCACCAAAAACATCTTCAATCAGGTTTGCCATTGTATTCCCGTTTTCATCTCCGTCAGCATTTCCTGCCCACCTGTAATCAATACTGGCAACAACAAATTTTCCACCCCTCGTAAGCTCCCTTGCAAGACCTCTCATTACATCTTCGTCATTTGATCTCCAGCCACCTCCGTGGATAATGACTATACAGGGAAGATTCTTTGCACCTTTGGGTATATAAACATCATATTTAAGCTGTTTGACACCAGGCTTTGCATAGAAAATATTGTTGATTACATTTATATGATCAACTTCAGATTTTTCAATGAAGGAAACACCAATATGCTTATCCTGGTCTACTGTTACCTTAAACGGCGAGGCCGGAGATTCATGATACATACTGCCCCACATTCCCGGGACTGAATAATAACCTGCATCAAGTACATAACCTTTATCAGCTGTTGCAGTTACAGTTACCACTGTTCCGGCAGGATAATTACCATCGGCCGGAAGCGGCGGGTTAATTTTAAAGGTTCCTTTTACGGGTTCGTCAGGTACCACACTATAAGTTTGTGAAAATAAAAAACCTGCACCACTGAATAAAATTGTGCAGGTTAATAACAGGGGTCGTAAAAATATTTTTTTCATGAGTTAAGTTTTTGAATTTATTTTTCTTATTGGCTACTAAGATAATGACCCCAAAAATACCACTTTGTATGACATGTTGGATAAAAATGCATTCATTAAAATCACCTGTCTATCCATTTTTTGAATTCAGCTACCCTGTCACGACTGACAATAAATTCACCCTTATTCTCTTCACTCTTTAATGTAAGCTTTAGCCTGCTGGAGGAGTAGTTGTACATTGTAGCAATGGAATTTATATTCACGATACATTCACGATTGATCCTGAAGAATTTGCGGGGATTAAGTATACTCTCAAGCTGTTCAAGTGAATAATCAATCCCAAAATCCCTGCCCTGATTGTCAGTCAGGAAGACATTGCGTTCACATATACTAAAGTGACTGATCTCTGAAACCAGGATTGACCTGAATTTCTCTCCTATCCTGATAAGAAATCTCGATTTATACTGATTTCTGAATTCATACATGAGTTGTTTAAAATCTCGTTTAAAAGGATCTTTATCGGCATATATTTTTTTAAACTTATCAAGAGCTGATTTAAGAGCTTCTTCTTCAATTGGTTTCAGCAGATAGTCAACACTATTCACTTTAAAAGCTTTGAGTGTATACTCATCATAAGCTGTGGTAAAAATTACAGGAGTCTCAACTTTGATCATTTCGAAGATCTCGAAACAGAGCCCGTCATCAAGCTGTATATCCATCAGTATCAGGTCAGGTTGTGGTTTCTCCTGCAAACGGTTAATTGTCTCTTCCACATTCTCGCAAACACCAAGGATATTTATTGATTTATCAGTTTTATTAAGCATCCCGATAAGTTTATCGGCGGCAGGGATCTCATTTTCAACAATCAGAATATTCATAATAATGGTACTTTAACAATAAAACTATCTTTTGTCTCTTCAACCTGCAGAGGTTTTCCTGTAATAAGCCTTATGCGCTCGGCAAGGTTTTTAAGCCCTATCTCTGTCGATTCAAGCTGTGTAGCCATTCTTTGAAGGTTGTTCCTGACCACAATATTTCTTTCTTCAACAAATACCTCTACCGTTAAAGGATTTTCCCTTGTTGCCTTGTTATGTTTTATTGCATTCTCAACGAGTATTTGCAGCGATACCGGAAGAATCTCGTAATTATCAGGATCAGGAGCATTTATTGTAAGTAATATTTTCTCTTCACCCCTGATTTTATGAAGATCCAGGTAATCAATTATGTAATCGAGTTCAGACTTAAGTGATACTTTATCCTTCTGACTGTTTTCGAGGATGTACCTGTATATTGAAGAGAGTTTGTTTACAAACCTGTCGGCTGCTTCCGGATTGGTTGAGATAAGTGCGGAAAGAGTATTAAGACTGTTAAACAGAAAATGCGGATTAACCTGATTCTTGAGGGTTTCATTCTGAAAAACAAGGTTTTCTTCCCTCAGCTTCTGTTCCCTTTTAAGGGCATCCTGCCACTGAATGACAATAAATATAATGGCACCGATTGAAAGACCGGTGAGCGTCGATTTGAACCATGTACTGAATTCATAGCTAAAAAAATTACTGATAACAAGAGAGCCATCACCGCCTTTAATAAAAACCAACAGGTAATTAAAGGCCAGTATAAGTATCAGTGCTGCTGAAAAACATAATATAATAAACACCAGGAACCTCGTAAGGATTATCTTCGTGAATTCCCTCCCCGGGATTGTGGTGTCAAATTTTCTGAATATCATACGGCCGGCAAAAATGAATATTTCCAGCTGTACTAATCCAAGGATAAAAAAATTAATCGCTTTATCAAGAGAAATGGCATTCCTGTTAATAATAGCAATCAACGCCACACCGATGAGTGTTATCACGATATAGAAAATATGTGATAACGGTTTTCTCTGCTCTAGCAATCTCTCTAATGTTGTTCCTTTCATTTTGACAAAAATAAAATTTCCTTACTTAATTCTCTCAACCAGAAGCACTCTAATCGTCTTTGCCAGAAATTTATCCTGAAATCCTTCCATCTCAATTTCCTGTATTACTCCGCCATACATTTCAGCGTATTCAATCTGCCTGGTCCTCAGCGATATCCATGTCGCCCCCCAGTATTGTTCTGTTCCGCTTGTTTTCATCTGCTCCATTTCCAAACTTATCCTGTTGTCAATTGCCCTGTATTCAATAACTGCACATAACTCGTCATTCATAAATGAGATTCCTGTCCAGCAAAGCTCAATATTTGTATGATCATACGTGCCTATATCAGCCATCTGGAATTCACCCATAATGTCAGGGATTATATATTTCCTGTTCAGCTGTAATGAATCGGAATATTCCCATGCAAATCCTTCAATACATGCCATGTCCCATAAAAGATTCCTTGCAAATACATTTTCAAGGTTTGAAGGAAAGTCTTTAAAAGCTTCTTCTTCCAGTAATCCCTTTGTGGGAAGATATTTCATATTTTCCATATATCCCTGCTTTACTCCTTCAGGAAAGGGTTCAGAAAAACTGCCTGAAGCCGCAATCGATACATTTTTCCATGATGCCATATCGTTTTCCAGTCCGCAGGTATAGTCGCCGGTGACTAAGGTTTTTCCGGTAAAGTTACCATAAAGATCACGGTTAGTGTAAACTGCAGTCATCCTGTAATTCTGTGGTCCTTCTTTAAAATCAGGTCTGCCGTCGGGAAGTTCCTGCATGTATTTTTTTACAATGCTTTTTTCATTCTGGCTGAATGCCGTTTCAGGGGTAAAAAATCCTGTTATCAGCATAGCCCCTGCTAATAATTTAATCAGATTCGTTTTCATGACATTTTTTTTGGTTAAACAATAAATATGATCCAAAATAAAACTATGTCATACCTCTATGAAAATTAAAAATGCGGAACGGTTAAATATGGTTCCTGAATGGTTTATTTTAATGGTTTAACCGGAAATGGTCTGTTTTTTCCGCATATATAACCTTAATAAAATCTGAAATCATATCTTTGAAAACTTACTGATCTAATACCGGAATTATATTTTTATCACTAAAACAAGAAATGCCAGATGATTAAAGAAATAACACTTCAGGAATTAAATCCTTCGGTATTTATAAATGAGAAGGTTAATGAAATAAAAAATATTGTCGGAAACGGCACAGCCATCAATGCCCTTTCGGGAGGCGTGGATTCATCGGTGGTTACAATGCTTGGGCATAAAGCTCTAGGCAAGAATCTTAAAACAGTTTTTATTGACAATGGAATTATGCGAGAGGGAGAACCGGCTCAGGTGGCAGGTTTTTTTAAGGAATTGGGTGTGGAAGTAACTATTGTTGATGCGAGGGACAAATTTTTTGCTGCACTGAAAGGCATTACCGATCCTGAGGAAAAACGCGAGGCCATTACTCAGACTTTCTATAAGGATATATTCGGGAAATTGGTAAGGGAAAGCGGGGCAAAATATCTTCTGCAGGGGACCATACTCACCGATGTGGATGAGACTGTTGCAGGCATCAAGCGGCAACATAATGTTTTCGAACAACTTGGCATTGATCCACAGGAGACTTTCGGGTACAGAATTATTGAACCCCTTATCCAGCTTCGTAAGGATAGTGTCAGGAAAACAGGTGAAGCGCTTGATCTTCCTGAGGAACTTTTTGATCGCATACCATTTCCGGGACCTGCATTATCGGCTCGTGTTATCGGTGAAGCAACTCCGGAACGTATTGAGACCGTACGTAAAGCAACAGTGGTAGTTGAACGTATGCTGAAACATACCGGTGCATTTCAGTATATGGCCATACTTCATGAGGACAGGGTCACGGGTATGCGTGATGGAAAACGCGATTTTGGCCAGCAAATAGAGATCCGTTGCTGGGATAGTAAAGATGCACGCATCGCAAAACCTACAAATCTACCATTTGAAACACTTCAAAAACTGGCAAATGATATTCTAAATGAGGTTCCGGGAATAGTAAGCGTTACCTATAATATAGCATCAAAGCCACCTTCAACAATTGAAGCAGTATAGCTATTAACACCCGGTTACAAGTATTCGGGATAAATTTTTTAATATATGACTCACGACAGCCACTATGACCTGGCAAAGAAACTGAGGCCGGGTAAGATTATCTTACCTGTGGTAATAGGGCTGGTTGTTGTTTTTTGGTTCATTATCAGAGAAATAGACGCTGATGTCTTAAACAGTTTGCAGTTTACCTGGAAATCAGTATTCTGGCTTTTTATTGCGTGGTGCTGTATGATAGGCAGAGATCTGGGCTATATCATCCGGATCAGGATACTTTCGGAAAATGATCTCACCTGGAAACAGGCATTCAGGGTAATAATGTTATGGGAATTCACATCATCAATTTCTCCTTCAACTGTTGGTGGTACGGCACTTGCTGTAGTATTTGTGCATAAGGAGGGGATATCCGTGGGGAGAAGCACTTCAATAGTCCTGGCAACTTCATTTCTTGATGAACTCTATTTTGTGATCATGTTTCCTGTTGTTTTGTTGATTATCGGAGGAGATATTCTCTTTACGACTGCTCTCCAGGGAACAGGAATAGCATTACTGAATAACCTGCTTATTGTTGCTTTTATAGGATACGGTATAATACTTGCCTGGGTGTTACTTGTGGGCTATGGCCTTTTTATCGATCCGGATAAGATCCGGAAAACCATTATATATGTTTTCGGACTGCCACTGATCCGCAGATGGAAAGAGTCTGCAGTTAAAGCCGGTGACGATATAGTATCCAGTTCTCATGAATTAAGAAAAAAACCCTTTTCATTCTGGGTCAAGGCTACTGTTGCTACTTTTCTCTCCTGGACATCCCGGTATTGGGTAGTAAATGCTATTATCCTGGCATTTTTTGCTGTCACCGACCATTTTCTGATCTTTGCCAGACAGCTGGTTACATGGATCATGATGATAGTAAGCCCTACACCCGGAGGTGCCGGATTTGCAGAAATAATTCTTGGCCGTTATATATCAGATGCCATACCTACTGACATTGAAATAATAGGAAGTATCGGACTTGCTATTGCTATAATTTGGAGAATAATAAGTTACTATCCATACCTGATAATAGGAGCATCAATTGTTCCCGGGTGGTTACAGAGAAAATTCGTCTTCCAACGTTCAAAAAAGAAATAGTTTTCATACCTTAGCATCCCCTAACTGACCAGATCATAATCCACTTATGAGTGAGGAAATACTAAAAGCCCTGATGGAACTGTTCGCGCTCATTGT
>CAZOZU010000055.1:0-8845 GCA_964584355.1 uncultured Rikenellaceae bacterium | reverse complement strand
CACTGGTCTTGAAGCTTCATCAATATGAAGATACCGGTGCAGTTATAGCTTCCGGATCAACAAGCCTACCTGAAATAGACCAGGGACATCGAAACTGGGATTATCGCTACTGCTGGATGAGAGATACATATTATACACTTAATGCCTTTAATAATATCGGCCACTTTGAGGAACTTGAAAAATATTTCGATTTTATACAAAATGTCATCCTCAATGAAAAACAGCAGATTAAGCCTTTATATTCCATAACAGGAGATCAGGCCCCCGATGAAAAGGTTCTTCTTCTTGAAGGATACCTTAAAAATAAACCTGTACGAATTGGTAATAATGCCAACTACCAGACTCAGAATGATGTTTATGGACAGGTTCTTGTGAGTCTTTTGCCTCTTTTTTCTGATAAAAGACTGGACTATGTTGATATACGTAAATCCAAATTTGTTACCGAATGGCTTCTTGACCGTATTGATGAGTTTATGGATACACCGGATTCAGGTCCATGGGAATTCGGAACAACAAACCAGCTTCACTGCTATACATATCTGTTTCACTGGGCAGGATCTAAAGCCGCATTAAAAATTGGTTCAATAATTAACAACAGATCTATTACAAATAAGGCCAGATCACTGGTAACCCGCGCCGAAAAATATATAGAGGATTGTTTTGATCCCGGCAGAAATGCATATATGCAATCAGTAGGAAGCAATCATATGGATGCAGGTAACCTTCAGCTGATAACGATGAATTACCTGAATCCGAATGGAGGAAGAACCCTGCAACACTTGAAAGCTCTCGAAAAAGAGCTTTTCAACGATAAGAATATTTTCTTAAGATACAAGCAGGATGATCTCGGCAAATCACGTAACACATTTATTATCTGTGGTTTCTGGTATGCCGAAGCTCTTGCAGCTGTTGGAATGATCGATAAAGCTTTTAGTGTCATTGAAACACTGAATAAAAGTACAAATCATCTTGGTCTGTTCAGTGAAGATGCTGATGAAAAATCAGGTCAGTGGGGTAATTTTCCCCAGACATATAGTCATGTGGGACTAGTAAATGCTGTGTATCGATTATCGACAAAACTAAGTAAACCAATTTTTCTATAAGTCGTGAAAACACTTGATAAGGTTGAATTCAAGAGAATTATTGTTGCTGCCTACAGGCTGCCATTTAAACTTTTAAGAAAGAAAGAAGAGTTTTACACTATTCAGAATTCAGGAGGATTGGTTTCCGCAATACTCTCTCTGACTGAAAAAATCAACTCAGAGAATAATACATTATCAAAAATATTGTGGGCTGGCACTGGTGATCCTCAACTGGGAAAAATGGATGTCCATCCCGGCATCACACTATTACCTGTCGAAATACCAAGAAAAATAAATGAAAAATATTATGGAGGCTTCTGCAACGATACTATCTGGCCATTATTTCACTACTTTCCCACAAGCACAGTATATGATAACAGTTACTATAATGCATATGTAACTGCAAATAATCTTTTCTTCCAGAAGCTACAAAATGTAATAGAACCGGGTGATTTTGTATGGGTCCACGACTATCAACTCTTTTTGTTGCCGAATATGATCCGAAAAGCTTTCCCGGATCTTGATATCGGATTTTTTCTTCATATCCCATTCCCATCATTCGAGATGTTTCGTCTTCTTCCCCGAAAATGGCGTGAAGCTATATTGACAGGAATGGCAGGAGCTGATGTAATAGGATTCCATATAAATGATTATACCCAGTATTTCCTGAAATCAGTTAAAAGAACACTTGGTTATAGAATAGATCAGAACTATATTTCTATTAACCACAGGCTGAGTAAAGCTGATGCATTTCCCATTGGAATAGACTATACCAAATTTCATGATGCATGTTATTCTCCCAGGACCAATTTCCAGAAAAAGAAAATCAAAAAATATATGGGAGATAAGAAACTGATATTTTCAGTTGACCGGCTTGATTATTCAAAGGGTTTCCTTTTCAGATTAAAATCGTATGAAAGATTCCTTGAAAGATTTCCTGAATGGCATTTCAAGGTAACATTCAATATGGTGGTAGTACCATCAAGAGATAATATTCAGGAATACCGTGTACTTAAAAAAGAAATTGAAGCTACTGTAGGACGTATTAATGGTAAATACAGCACTCTCAACTGGCTGCCTCTGATCTACCAGTACAAATCAATCCCATTCAATGAGATGATCGCCATTTATAACCTCAGTGATGTTGGATTCATTACCCCGCTACGTGATGGGATGAATCTGGTGGCCAAGGAATATGTAGCCTGCCAGACAGAAAAACATGGCATGCTGGTTTTAAGTGAAATGACCGGAGCCTCTATCGAACTGAATGAGGCAATACTTATAAATCCTACCGATATTGATGAAGCAGCTGAAGCACTCAACAAAGCCCTAACCATGCCCGAAGAAGAAAAAGAAAAGAGGATACATAAAATGCAAAACAGGCTGAGAAGGTATGATGTGTTTACATGGACAAATGATTTTTTCAACCAGGTTGATGAGGTGAAAAAAGAAAAGAAAAACCTGCAGGTAAAATACCTGGATGAAAACACCAGATTGTCTATAAAGACAAAATATCTTGAATCACCAAAACGCCTCTTTCTCATAGATTACGATGGAACTTTGACTCCAATTGTTAAACTTCCCGAAATGGCTTTGCTTGATGAAGAGACTGAAAGAATACTAAAAACAATTAGTAAAGATCCCAATAATACAATAGTAATTATCAGCGGCAGGAATAAGGAGTTTCTGGAGGAGCAGTTTAAAAATCTTGATGTGACCCTGGTTGCTGAACATGGTTATTTGATCAAAAATCCCGGAAGCGACTGGAAAAAGAATGAGGAGATCGACCTGAAATGGAAAGATAAATTCGTGCCCTTATTGGATGATTATGTCGACAGGTGTTCCGGTTCAATGATTGAAGATAAGTATGCATCACTTGTATGGCACTATCGTAACGCTGATGAGGAGATCGCTTCCCTGAGAATTAATGAGCTCAGGGATTCCCTCTCTGAAATCCTTAAAAGTGAACCAAAGCTCCAGGTATTAGAAGGAGATAAAGTACTTGAAATCAAGAGTGTTTTATATGACAAAGGAACAATTGCAACCAAGATTATTCATGGTGGAAATTATAGTTTTATCCTGGCACTGGGTGATGACAGTACTGATGAAGATCTCTTCAAGGCAATTCCCGAATCAGGTTTCTCTATAAAAATAGGATGTAAACCTACTAATGCCAGGTTTAACTTAAGGGATCAATCACAGATTGTTGAAATATTGTCACTTTTTATTACCTCTGAGGAAAAATAAAATCAGCTATGAAAAGCTTTGGTACTATTACTGTTTTTCTGACCGCTATTTCCACAATACTTGGCGCCATTCTCTTCTTAAGATTCGGTTTTGCAGTCGGAACTCTTGGATTCTGGGGTGCCTTGTTGATTATTATTGTAGGACACTCACTTACAATTCCTACTGCTTTTGCCCTGTCGGAACTTGCAACCAATAAACGTGTTGAGGGTGGTGGGGAATACTTTATTATTTCACGTTCATTCGGGCTAAACATTGGTGCCACAATTGGAATAGCTCTTTATCTGTCGCAGGCAATAAGTGTGGCATTCTATGTTATTGCTTTTACTGAAGCATTTGAATTCTTTTTCGACTATTTATTCGAATCTCTGAATATCAATCTCCCCCGACAGGTCATAAGCATTCCTGTAATGCTCACACTCGGTTTTGTTATACTGCGAAAGGGTGCAAATATGGGTGTTAAAATGCTCTATATTGTAGTAAGTATTCTCTTCATCTCAATACTCTGTTTCTTCCTGGGAAAAACCGAATTTGGAATTGTCTCAGAAGGGAGGATCCCTGTTGGTGATTTAAGAAATATGAAAGATTTTTTTATGGTCTTCGCAATAGTATTTCCGGCTTTTACAGGGATGACAGCTGGTGTTGGTCTTTCAGGAGATCTTAAAAACCCAGCAAAATCGATTCCCCGTGGTACTATACTGGCAACGATATCCGGATTCTTTATTTATATAGCAATTATTTACAAACTATCAACAACGGCAAGCGTTGAAGACATGTTGTCCAACCAGTTGATTATGGGACAGATAGCCGTTTTCGGAATCATTATTATTCCTTTAGGCCTTGCTGCCTCAACAATATCCTCGGCTATTGGCTCAGTGATGGTAGCTCCCAGGACACTTCAGGCTCTGGCCCATGATTCCTCTTTCCCCTCAGTAAAGATCAACAAATGGCTGGCAAAAGGAAGAATTTCTGACAATGAACCTATTAATGCAACCCTGCTAACAGTTATTATTGCTCTTGTTTTTGTTGCCTTGGGAAGCGTCAACGCAGTTGCTGAGATTATTTCCATGTTCTTCCTGGTAACATACGGATCACTGTGTCTTATTTCCTTTCTTAATCATTTTGGTTCCTCACCCTCTTACCGCCCTTCATTCAGGTCAAAATGGTACCTTTCCCTGATTGGTTTCCTTATTGCATTATGGGTCATGTTTAAAATTAATGCTCCTTATGCCCTGGCAGCACTTGTGCTGATGACTTTTATCTATTTATATATTAAGATGTATCACCGTGAAAGGGATGGACTTGAATCTTTATTTGCCAACGCTCTTTTCCAGGTGAACAGGAACATCCAGGTTTATCTTCAGAGATCCGAAAGTAAGAAAAAAGCCAAAGAATGGAGGCCTAGTGCAATTTGTATTTCGAAGCACTCTTTCGCACGTGCAAGAGCATTTCAGCTGCTTAACTGGATATCCTACAGGTATGGTTTCGGAACATATCTTCACCGTATAGAAGGGTACTATTCAAGGGCTACCAGTAATCAGGCTGCCGAAGAGCTTTCAAGACTGATAGAACTTTATGATACATCCAATAATCATGTGTATGTCGATACATTAATCTCTCCATCATATACATCAGCCCTTGCCCAGGCTATACAGGTACCTGGAATTTCAGGTATGGAGAATAACATGGTGATCTTTGAATATGATAAGGAAAATCCCGAGAATCTTGGTGAGATAATTGAAAATATAGGACTTATAAAAGCAGGTAATTTTGATATATGTCTCCTGGCAACCAGCAGGAAGGAGATGAATTTCAAGAATGACATACATGTCTGGATAAACAATGAGGAACCTGAAAATTCAAGTCTGATTATTTTAATGAGTTTTATTATCTCCGGGCATCCTGACTGGAAAAAATCAAATATCAAGATCTTTGAAACATGTCAACCCGGACAATATGAAGAGATTCGAATGAAGCTCATAGAACTGGTAAAAGCAGGCAGACTCCCGATAACAGAAAAGAATATTGAGATTATCACCGAGGAACCGGAAATGACTCTTAAAACCCTTATTAATCAAAAATCATCCTCAGCGGCTCTGATAATGACAGGATTAAGTATCAAAGGACTAAAACATAACTGGGAAGAAATATTGAACGGATATGACGAAACAGGCACAATGCTATTTGTCAATTCACATAATCAGAAAGATATAATATGATCCCTTTCGGACTATTCAACAGGGCTCCCCTCAGTTCTTCCCATCCATTTAAAATTATTATAAGAACCGAAATGATCTCTAAAGATCCTATAATAAAATAATTCTTCTTTTGTATTTATTGTTATACCATCAGATACTATGCGTTCAGTACGGAAATCATTGTCGGTTATCTTACCGGAAGCATACTCTGAAAGCATATCTGCGACCCCGGCACCTTCCCAAAATTTTGCTTTTGGTCTTTGCAGGATCGATTCAGGCAGTAATCCTTCCATTGCTTTTCTGAGTATCCATTTTTCCTGATTATTATAGATTTTGTATTTAACTGGAATATTCAATGCGAACCTGACTACTTCCGGATTAGTAAAAACAACATATGCTCTTGTGCCATGAGCTGATGCACTCCGGTCGACTCTTTGCAGGGCTGTATTGTGCAGGTTACCTGTTATTTTAATAAGTTCATCTCCCAGATGTTCTGATGGCATTGATTTAAGGTAATCATAGCCGGCAAATAATTCATCTCCTCCTTCACCTGAGAAGACCTCGGATACATGTTCGGATGCGAGTTTTGCAACAAGGTAATTTATAATACTCGACCTCACCAGCAATGCATCAAATGATTCAAGATGATAAATAACATCCGGTAAAACACGGATCATATCATCAAGAGTTACAATTACTTCATGATGATCCGATTTGATAAAATCTGCTGTTTCCCTGGCAAATTTCAGGTCAGGAGCCCCATTCAGCCCTGCGACAAAAGTCTTTAATTGTTTTACATGTCTTGCAGCAAGAGCACATATCGTACTTGAATCGAGGCCGCCGGAGAGCCATGATCCTATAGGGTCTGTATTTATACAATCAGAAACCGCACGATCAAGAATATTCCGTAAGTGTAAAGCTATCTGTTCCGGATCATCTTCCAGGGGAGTGCCGGATTCCAATTTGAAATATAATTTTAATTTTTCTCCATCAAAAGTATGTCCGGGAGGTATTTCTGAAATATCTTCAGCTATTTCCTGCAATGCTTTCACCTCTGAGGCAAAACAGATGTTTCCTGTTTGATCCTTACCAAGATAAAGCGGGGTAACACCTAGTTCATCGCGGCACATCCTGAAATTTCCATTTTCTGGTTTTACCCAGGCATAATTACCTGATCCATTATTTACTCCAACAATTCCATCTGCCAGCAATTTTTTCACTATTTCATCTTCCGTCTCGTTCCATACCAGTCCAATGGTAGTTCCATTCTTTTCAAAAACTGAAATACCCTCTTTACCTCTGTGTCTGATAGTGCTAAGCATTTCTTCAACTTCTGCCCCAGCATTTTTAGAGGCTATTCCTGCAATACCTGCCATAATTTTATTGTTTTAGTTATTATTAGTTTATTATTCTATAAAAAAGTTATATTCTCTGTATCAGCATATTAAAACATTCCAGATTCCGGATAACTATCCGTAAATCCTATTTTCCCTCAATTGAGGGTATGATCAATATTTTTTCGATAACGGAATCCGTTATCCTGATGAACCTATCCTGAAATAAGAATTCAGGTCAGCTGATCATTTTGATGGTTCACCAATTGCAAGCAATCTGAGATCACGGACACTCATGCCTGCAAGATCTAAATTTTCCATAGTCCGTCCGTTTGCCCAATAGTCAGTACTATTCATCAGGGCTCCCATTTGAATAATTGAATCTATAGTAGGTGTGTCTACATTCAGCATTTTTCCTGTTGAGGCTATCGGAACAAGGCTGCATGGAATATCCTCTTCCATATATCTGACTTTCAGGGACCTGGGTGCCAATATTCCCCTATACCCGATATTTTTTTTCATTGCCTCAAAAAGTGTTTCACCTGTTGAGCTGTATGCCATATAGAGCCATTGTCTTGCTGAAATAGCCCTTATACCAAGGGCTTCAGCTACTTTTACCCGTTCCTCATCTATTCTCTCAAGCACTTTTGTGACAGAAAATGTTGCTCCTTCGTGATAAAACTGGAAATCTACATCGTGCTCAATCCATCCTGAATTGAGAATACATAAAGCAGGATGGAAAACACTTCCGATATTTTCAAAACTTGTTTTAAAGACATTGTCACCAGGAACAAACTGAGGATAAAACTGCCGCATTTTGCCGATTACATGCGGAATAAGATGCGCTCTTATGGATGCTACCGGAATTGAGTGTTTTATTCTGAAGATATGAACCTGAGATGGACCTGTAGCACGTGATGCATAAATAAAAGTTTGTGCTTCAGAAATAATAACATTGGCACTGATATTCAATCTTGAAAGAACCTGTTTAAATTCAATTGCGCCATATGTCCTGCCCGGATGAAGAATAATTATCTGGTCATCTACCAGGTGTGGAGCCATCTGTTCTGCCATCCATCGGTGAGCACTGGCCGGTACTACAACCATTATGAGTTCACATCCTCTTATTGCCTCCTCCATAGAAGTTGTAGCCAGATTTATCTTGCCAAAACCTTCTATCTCCCCTGTTATCTCTATAGAACCGGATGATTTCACACCCCATAATCTCTCTTCACCCCTGTTAAAAAGGTTTACCTTATGTCCCATAAGTGCAAGATGCCCGGCCATAGCAAGTCCGCCATGTCCTGCACCCAGTACAGCTATCTTCAATTTTTCTTTTGAATTTGATTGTGGCATTTAAAATATTCCTAAAGAAGCACAAAGATAGCAATTTTTCCCGGAAATTGACTACTTCAAAAGCTTTTTAATGCTATAGAGCTTATTCAGAGCCTCAACAGGTGTCAGATTATCAATATCGATCTCAAGCAGCTCATCACGGATTTGCTTGAGTACAGGATCATCAAGTTGAAATATGCTAAGCTGTAAACCTTCTCTGTGATCTGCCAGGTCAGCAATTGGTTTTGTCAGCTCCTGCTTTGTAAGGCTTTGTTCCAATTCCTTAAGTATATCATTTGCCCTGTTCACAACACTTCTTGGCATACCCGCCATCTTTGCCACATGAATTCCGAAACTATGCTCGCTCCCTCCTCTTTTTAGTTTACGCAAAAAAATCACTTTGTTATTCATCTCTTTGATGGAAACATTATAATTCCTGACCCTCGAGAATGAATTTTCCATCTCGTTAAGTTCATGATAATGAGTTGCAAACAAAGTTTTTGCTCTCATCCTGTTTTCGTGCAGGTATTCAACCATAGCCCAGGCTATTGAAATACCATCGTAGGTGCTTGTCCCACGACCTATCTCATCGAGCAGTATCAGGCTTCTCTCAGAAAGGTTATTAAGTATACTTGCTGCTTCGTTCATCTCA
>CAZOZU010000054.1:0-9119 GCA_964584355.1 uncultured Rikenellaceae bacterium | reverse complement strand
TCAAGAGCATCTTCATCGACAGCCTGAAGGGAGATAGTGTTGGCTGTATTCAGTTCAAGTCCTAATGCATCAATAGTTGACCATGGAACTGTTCCACTGGCACCGGAATAATCATCATAAAAACCGTCGTTATCCAGATCCCAGCTGGTAGTTACAACATCCCCACAGGCTTCGTTAGGATCAGTTGCTTCTCCTTCAAGAAGTAAATCATCACCTTCGGTTATCGTATATGGCCCTCCACTGTTTGCAACCGGAGCAAGATTGGCAGATTCTGTAACAGTGATAGTAATATACTCAACATCAGTATTAGGCATTCCTGGCTCATTATCTACTATTCTTAAAGCTGCTTTGTATTCTCCGTGGTTCATATATCTGTAAAGAGGACTTGCTGCCGGATTGCTGCCATGCCATGCTTTACCATCATAACTATAGTCGTTATAAGGTATTGATCCCCAGTCGATAGCATAAAATTCTCCCTCTTCACCGGTTACACTCTCAAAGAGCCACTGGTACTCAATGATCTGCCTGTCGGGGTCAGTACAAAATGAATAATCATGACTGAATGACACATATCCGTTGCTACCCCCTGAGCATCCTTCCATAACTTCATTTGGAGAGGCTTCAGGAATTGCCTGGAGTTCCTGTATATCCACGGCAATACCCAGGGTATTAACACCAATAGTGGTTCCTCCATATGGATTATAATTAGAGACAAGTGATGTTCCAGCTTCCGGTATTATATCTCCTGAAGCCGAATACTGGTTTTTAACAATACTGGTTATAAATTCATTAGCCCAGTTATGAGTCCCGAACATACTGAAGGCAGGAGTTACTCTATCAATAGCAGAGACAGCAGTAAAAAGCATTGAGAAATTCCATATATTCTGTGCAGGTAGATCCGGATTATAGTTACCATCTTCCCAGAGAGCCCTGTCAGGATCAAAAGTTACTGTCCCTCCGCTCCTTGTCCAGTTGTCAGTCATATAATCGAAATAATCCTGGTAAATTGCTAAGGCCTGCCCTTTCGTTATCTGGTGCCCGGAAGGTCCGATAAGTGTCGGGTCTCCATCCATAAAGCTGTCCCAGCCAAGCCATCTGCATGTATTCAATATAATGGCAGTGGCTTCAAACAATGAACCTGTACCGTCTCCATACGACCATAATGCACCTCCGTCAGCACTGTTATGGTACCTTGTAAGTACATTTACAATATTATTTTTGTAGATTTCGTTTACACATACACCGTACTGGCTCCACTCCCTTTCAATCATATCAAGAGCAAGGGCCCAGGCTCCGGTAAGATATGATACAGTGACTGATCCTACCTCATTATAACACCATCCCCCTGTTTCATCACCTGATTTTTTTTGAAGGAATATGATATAATCAACGATCTGCTGTATAACGAATTCCCATGATTTTTCCTGGGCCGTACCAACCTGTACTTCAGTCTGCATCATTCCTGACAATGCCAGTGCAATAACTGCAAAAGGATGCCAGGCTGTTTCACTGTTGGTATTAGCATAGATATAGTAACCTAAAAGATCATTTGTGCCGCTAATCGGTTCACTGTCATCAAGTTCCGAGGCGGCATCAACACTCATTTGTGATATGTTCCCAAGCAAATAATTCAATAGCCTTATCAGATCCTCAGAATATGGATCTGTATTATAATAAAAGTTATTCTTTGCAAAAAAGTCTCCAGGCGGGTCATTTGTATAAACCTGATATGTACCATCCGGATAGGCCGGCATGTGGTAATTATTAAGCAAGGCAATTGCAAATAATCCTGTATTTCCAATTCTGTGGTAATTATCTGAACCTTCAATATAACCGTTAATATTAGCTGTTCCTGATCCGCTCCTGGTTAGCATCTTATGAATATACCAGAGGGCATTATCATGTGCCACGGCCCCCATAATATTGAGTTGTTCTTCATTTGCCTGGTCAATGTCACTTACAGCTGGGAATCCTGAATAGTATATTACATAATAGTTACCGTATACCGGATCAACAGGGTCGGTTCCCGATAGTGTAGTACAAACCTGTATGGTTGCACCATAGAGTTTTTTATCCGGCCCTCCTTCGGGAAGTACAGGATATACAAACCACCCGTCAAGTGCATATCCTGAAGCTCTGTACCAGTTATCTCCTGCAACAGGAGTTACACCACCTAACGGGTCCCAGGTTCCGTCGCCGTCAGCATCCCATCGATAATAAAATTGATCGGCGACGTTATTTGAACGTGCAATAGCTTTCAGCATAGTTTTATTACTGTTATAGGTAGGATGCGGAATATTCGGATCGTGTGCACGGTACGGTACTGTAATAACATTGAAAGATTGGGAAAATGAATGAATGGTAATCTGCATTAACAGAAGCAATAAAATTATATGTCTCATAATTGAATTGATAGATCAGCCAAATATAATATTTACATACTATATATCAAGTGAATTATATCTTGTGTTGGTAAATGTTTGTCACTATTTCACTACACGACTACAAGCTTTGCCCACCGTAATCCGCCATCTGGCGGAGCAGGTGGGACAGCAAGACTACAATCCTATTCCCTATTAACAGTATTTACCGGGTTCGCGTGTGCTGCTTTAATTGAAATTAAACTTATCGTGACAAGAGCAACTGCAAGGGTGATCACAAGTGAAACTACAAATGGTATTAAAGTACTCCACACAAATGGCGATAATCCGAAATCCATATGGTAGGCAAAACCCTGGATCCATTTATTCATGGCATAATATGCTACCGGCCATGAGATGAGATTGGAGATCAGGACCAGAACCAGAAAATCCTTGTTGAGGAGCCATACTATCTGGCTGACATTTGCACCCATGATCTTACGCAATCCGATCTCCCTGGAACGCTGCTCAGTGACATATGATGCAAGTCCCAGCAAGCCCAGGCATGCAATGAAGATCGTCATTATAGAGAATATATTGAAAAGCGAATTAAGCTTATTTTCAGCAGTATACATCTCATCTATCCTCTCCCCGAAGAAGAAATAGTTGAAAGGCAACGTACTCCCAAGATCATTATATATATTCTTCACCTTCTCGATAGATGCAGGTACATTGTCACTGCTGATCCTGACATATAAATATTGATTCACCACGTTCAGAATAAAAATAAAAGGTTCAATAGCATTATGTATAGATGTAAAATGGAAATCTTTTACCACACCTATTACATTTCCATCCCTCTGAGCTTGCCCTGTATTCGGATTTATCCCAAATTGAACCCTTTTCCCGATGGGATTATCGCCCCAACCAAATGATTTAACTGCTGCTTCATTAACAATGAAAGCCTTTGTTGCATCAGAAGTAATCGACCTGTCAAAATTTCTTCCCTCCACGAGTGTCATCTGCATCACATCGATGAAATCATGATCAACAGCTGAAACGCTTGTGGCCAGCTCAACCATACTGCTGTCCTTCTCAATCAAAAAGACCACCTTGCTGGCCATAAGGGGAGGAACAAGCTGTGATGAGGCCACGCCTGCAATTTCAGGCAGTTTTAACATCTCATCTTTAAAGGTCGGAATCTTATTTGTGTTAATAAAAGCAGTATCTCTTAAAGGAATGATCATGACATTCTCTTTATTCATTCCCAGGTCCTTGTTCTTGATATACCTTTGCTGATTCGATACTATTATTGTACATATTATCAGGGCACCCGATATGGCGAACTGGAAAACCACGAGTACCTTTCTCAGCATTCCTTTTCCCTGCCGGGGGTTTATATTACTCTGAAGCACTTCAACGGGCGAAAAAGAGGAGAGGAAGAATGCAGGATAGCTTCCTGAGATCAGTCCTACAAAAAGTGCTATCAATAATATTAAAATAAATGTAACCGGTTCAAACAGGCTCCCGACACTTAATGCTTTGTCAGTCAATATATTAAAGGAGGGAATAATGAATATTGTGGCTATCAGTGCCAGTATCAGGGCAATGATTACCAGAACCATTGATTCGCTTATAAACTGTTGTATAAGTGAACCTTTTCCTGCACCTGCCACTTTCCGCACTCCAACTTCTTTTGCACGGTTGGTCGACCGGGCAGTAGCCATATTCATGTAATTAAGGCTCGCGATGAGGAGCATAAAGACACCTACCAGTGAGAATATCAAAATATAACTTATGTTACCCGTGGGAAGGTCAAATTCCAGTTTTGCCCCGAAATGGACCTTATCGATCCTGGTAGCAATGAGCCTGAAAGTTGCGTTGATCTGTTTTCCGAGGGCGCTCATATACTTATCATAAAAACCCGGGAACTTGTCAAGAAGAGTTTCAATACTGGCATTATCATCAAGAAGTATGTAGCTGAAGGCAGATATATTCCAGAATGCAGGAGCACTTCTGTTATTGAAATTGTCGACACCTGTAAGTTCAACAATTGTTGCCATGGAAAGGAGACAATCGAATTTCAGATGGGAATTTGCAGGAATATCTTTGATAACCCCCGTAACACGGAAATCACCGAAGTTACTGGAATTCAATACTTCTCCAACCGGATTTTCCTTGCCAAAATACTTTGAGGCAAAGGTTTCGGTTATTACAATGGTGTTTGGTTCATTCAATGCATCCTCAGGAGAACCCAGAACAAATTCATAATCGAGAACCTTGAAGATAGTTGAATCTGTAAAGTAGAGCTGGTCTTCAAAGAATTTTAAATCCTTATATGTAAATAGTATATCTGAAATGCCAAAACCTGCAAACCTTGTAATCTCTTTAATCTCGGGATATTCATCTTTCAGAGTAGGTGCCATAGGTATAGGTGTAAGACCTGCCAGGGTGGGTTTCCCGGAAATATTAAAATCACTTTCAAGGCGGTAAATACGTTCATAGTCAGTGAAATGTTTGTCAAATGTGAGCTCTTCCTGTACATATAACAGGATAAGTATAGCACAGGTTATACCAATAGCTGGTCCGAATATGTTCAGGATTGAATAAAATTTGTTGTTACTAATACTCCTGTAAGCTGATACAAAGTAATTTTTTAGCATAACTTAAAGTCTATTATAAATTCGGTTTCAAGATAACAACAAATTATTATTTACATAATTACAAATATAAGTTCTATTAAAAGAATTTACGGAGCTACCTGGTGAATCTACTAACTGCTTTTATTACACCAAATATTAAAAGCGCAAGCAGAATAATAATACCGGCAATAAAAATCCAACGCAGTTTCTTTTTTCTCTGTTCCATCTGGGCAGTCTGTTCGATACTACTTACCTCGAGGTCTTGTAAAAATGATTTCAGGTTTCTTAGTGAAATCCAGGCCGACAACTTCTGGACAAGATATATGAAGCATAGCATAACGATGGAGACCAATATGAAAAATCCGGGTTTGTTTATACGGTAAAAGCCATCCTGGTTATCGATAAGTGTGTTCAGGGCGAAGCTCAATATCCATACTATAACTGCGGTTATAATAAGCCAGATCTCATAATGGAAGCGCAGAAACTTAATTTTGGTTTCAAGCAATTCGCGAAGATCTTTACTGTAATTATTTATTTCGCGGATCTTCATAAAGATAAATACTCCATAACCAAGGAAGATCAATGAATATAAAAGTAGTACTGCTTCAACTGTCAGCATTACCGGATTGGAGCTGTAACCATATAGATTCATTGAGAGCAACACTATGCTTGCCACCAGAGCAGCAATATAAGATAGAAGGTTGAACTTTAAAGTCCAGCTAACTTTCGATACTTTTGGTTTTAAATAATCAGTAAGCATTTTATTATCAAGTTTTTCGTTATCAGGAACATGCTTTTGTTGTTCCCATGTATTTATAAGATTATTATTTTCCATATCTATTCCGATTTTCTTATTATCTCTCTTAGTTTTTCCTTAATCCTGACAATCCGAACGCTTACGTTCTTGGTGCTTATCCCTGTAATTACCCCTATCTGTTCGTAACTGTGTTTTTCGAGATAAAGAAAGATTATTGCCCGGTCCATCTGGTTTAATGTCCTTATAGCCTTGTATAACCTTCTCAGTTGTTCTTCAATTTCCTGCCGGCTGTTATCTTCTTCAACTTCAATACTGCAAAGGTCATCAGTAACAGGTTTCTTCTGTTTATTGAAATAAATCGCGGTATTCAGGGCAACCCTGTACATCCATGTCTGGAATTTCGATTTACCCCTGAACGATGGAAAAGAACGCCATAACTGATAAATGATCTCTTGTTTCAGATCCTGTCTTTCATCATACGATGTGGAATATATATTGCATATTTTATATATCATATTCTCATTCTGCATGATATGATCCATAAACTCTTTTTGCAGGTCTCTTTTTATCATCAGGATCCTTTTTTCTTATTAGTTGAAAGATACGACGAAAAACTACAAATCCATGGTTCAGATTGCCGCTGCAAATGCGGTTTTCCTCTTAAATCGAAAAAGTTTTAGCCCTGGCATGAAAATCTCAGTTTTTTTTTCTATCATTGTTTAAAAGGATTTATTATTATAATCAGTTCATATTTAACTGATTAAGTTGTAAATGAAGAGCATGTTACCTTTTTTTATGAATAATTATGCTTAAAATAATATCAGTGTACTATGCAAGTAACAGTAACAAGAAAGGATAGTAAGTTTCTCCCTGATCCCAGCAGGGTCATCGCCCGCTTCTATTATACTTCCGATGAAAGAAGTAAAGATATTATTCGTCATGTGATGGCTATGTCTGATAATGAGGTAAATACTGCATTAAGTCAGGTGCTGAGAGGTTACGCCAGACGTCATAGGAATATTTCATCAATATTTGAAACACATTATAATAAGCTGGGTCATCTGTTTAAAGAGCTGAACATAAAGCAGAACAATAATGATAAATCGCGGAAAGCCCTTATAGGTTCATATTTCACAATGGAATATTCCATTGAATCGGCAGCTTTTTTTAATCCATCTATTGTAGAAGATCCCGACCAGTCGGAATTAGGTCCGGACGAGAAAAGAGTGATTTTTAGTTTCAGGGCAACCGGTGAAGGGCATATTTCATCCATTGTTTTTCGTTCAGGTATTATTGACAAGGACAATAACCTGATTGTTGAACCCGTCGGCAAAATGCTGGCAGAAGCAGAGCGAATAAAAAGGCATATTTATAATAAGAAATCATTTATAAAGAGACTTGATGAAATGAGTGATTTCGACAATAAAATTTCGCCTATTTTTGTATTGGAAAGGTTGGGTGACAGGTTTACTTATGGTGAATTGAAAAGAGCCGTGGAAGAGACCAGGGAAACACATGATCTTTCTGCCAGTAAACGATTAATCATTAATCAAATGATGTGGCTGGCGAAATCTCATTACGAACTTGACTTTTCGCTTGATTCAGCAATTTCTGAGAGAGTTATTTTTCCTACCTCCGAAACTGAAAAAAATGGTATTGAAGATGCACGTCTTGTTAAATTCACAGAAGATAATGGTGGAATAACTTATTATGCTACCTATACTGCTTATGATGGCATAACCATATTACCAAAGTTACTTGAGACAAAGGATTTTTATCATTTCAAAGCACTTACTATTCATGGTGAAATTGCCCGGAATAAAGGTATGGCGCTGTTTCCCAGAAAGATAAAGGGTAAATACACCATGTTGTGCAGGATAGATGGCGTGAATAATTATATCGCTTATTCAGATAAAATAAATATCTGGCGCGAAGCCAAACTCATTCAGATACCAAAATTTCACTGGGAGCTGATACAGATTGGGAATTGCGGCTCCCCTATCGAGACGAAAGAAGGTTGGCTTGTAATTACACACGGAGTGGGCCCCATGAGGGAATACGTATTAGGAGTATCATTATATGATCTTGATGATCCTGAAAAAGAAATTGGCAGGTTGAAGACACCTTTATTGGCTGCCAGTGCTGAAGAAAGGGAAGGATATGTGCCCAATGTTGTTTACTCTTGTGGTTCTATTATCCACAATGGTAATCTGATTGTTCCTTATGGTATGTCAGACTATGCATCTAATTACGCTTCTATAAATTTAACGGAACTGCTGGAAGAATTAAAAAACTCAAAATAACAATACTTGTAACGGCAGTTGATATGACTGCTACTTTTTTATTCATAAAATATTCTTATAAACCTCCAGATATCCTTCCACCATTTTTTCGCGGGTAAATTTTGAAAGGGCCCAGGCCCTGCAGTATTTTCTGTCAATAGACTGGATATTATTTACGGCTTCTGCTGCCTCACCAATACTGTTGCTGAGGAAACCGGTCTTTCCATCAAGTACTAATTCCGGCATAGAACCCTTGTTAAATGCGATAACGGGCGTTCCACAAATCATTGATTCTGCAACACTTAATCCGAAAGGTTCTTCAAAACTAATTGGATGTAACAGCGCATAAGCTTCACCCAGGAGTCTATCTCTTTCCTTTGGTCCTGAATTACCGACATATACAATATCATCATCATTAATGAATGGCTTAATTTTACTGTCAAAATATTCCTGATGCTGTATTAAACCGGAAATGATTAGTTTTCTCCCGGATTGTTTTGCTATCTGAACGGATTCAGAAGTACCCTTTTCGGGATGAATCCTACCGAAAAACAGCAGATAATCTTTTGATTCAGAACGGAATGTAAATTCATCGGTATTAGTTCCATTGTATACAGTAGCAGTGTAATCAAGTTCAGGACTCCGGTCAGAATTACTGATAGAAACATAGTGACTGGTACTATTATATTTTTTATAAACTGAAAGAATTTTTTGAGAAGAAAATCCATGAATAGTAGTTACCATAGGTGTTTTAATCAAACGCGAATAAGTCAGCGGGAGAAAATCAAAATTATTATGAATCAAATCGAATTTATCTGCCTGCTCCATTAAATGGCTTATATGCAGGCACTCCCAAACTTTAGGATCAAGTTCGGCATCTTCCGAATAAGGCCGTTCACATATATATTCCAGTTTCCCTTTTGTTAATGAATCACCCGTTGCAAATAAGGTTACATCAATTCCATTTTTAACCAGGCCTTCGGTAATATTTGAAGTAACCTGTTCCCATGGTCCATAATTTCTGGGAGGAGTTCGCCATGCAACAGGTGATAATACGGCTATCTTCATCTTTAAGTTC
>CAZOZU010000053.1:0-9166 GCA_964584355.1 uncultured Rikenellaceae bacterium | reverse complement strand
TGCTCACAACATTTCCATTGGGCAAATTGACCTTCAATCCAAACTGATCGCGGGAAGCATGTTCCACAAATGCCTTAAACTCATTTTCCCAGGCAAAAGCTTTGGGATCACAGTATGTACATGAGATTATTGGAATGAATACCAGGCATTTCAGTTTTTCTTTAAGGGATTCATCAACATCGTGAGTCTCCAGAAGTCCGTTATGGGGGTTGATATCAAAATAAACACTGATCTCTTCCTTAAAGGTGGCATCGAGCTCCTTTTCCAGATTATCGACAAATTCAGTCACCCAACCGTCATATTTGTTGTCTTTCTGGCGGTAGCTGATGAAGATGTCATAATTATATCCCGGAAGGAGGCTGGCCATTTTAATAATTCTGAGATATAAAATTAGGAAAGAATTGAATACGAGGCAAATAAAAATGAAGAAGGGGCGAATGGGAGAAGAGGCGAATGGGAGAAAAAAATATATCGCAATTTATATTTAAATAAAAAAGTCCCTGACTTATTGTCAGGGACTTGTGTCGTCCTGCTCCCCAGGCTGGACTCGAACCGGCGACCCTCTGATTAACAGTCAGATGCTCTAACCAACTGAGCTACTGAGGAATCTTGTTTTGTCCTTCAGGGACAATTTTAGCGTGCCAAAAGTACAGGCTTTTAGTGAATTTAACAATATCTTTAGCAAAAAATTTTTGTATGAAAAAAATACTCGGTATCGGAAATGCCCTCGTTGATGTGATGACAATCATAGAAGATGATAAAATACTTGATGAATTCTCCCTGCCAAAAGGGAGCATGACACTCGTTGATGCACAAAAATCGACACTGATAAAAGAAACTACATCAGGTTTTAAAACAGCATTTACATCAGGTGGCTCAGCTGCCAATACAATACACGGATTAGCGAAACTTAATGCGAATGCAGGATTTATCGGATCAATAGGCAGCGATAAAACCGGGGATATCTTTGAGGAAGATATGAAAAAAGCCGGGGTGAATAATATACTGTTGCGACGTGATTCCATAACAGGTACAGCAGTTGCACTTATTTCACCTGATTCACAAAGGACATTTGCCACACACCTTGGTGCTGCTGTTGAGCTTGAAGCTGAAGATCTTAAAGAGGAATATTTTAAACCATACGATATTTTTTATTTTGAAGGATACCTCATAATAAATAAGCCACTGGTGGTTAGAGCCTGTAACCTCGCAAAAGAGAATAACATGGGAATAGCAGTTGACCTGGCAAGTTATAATGTTGTTGATGCATGCAAAGAGGATTTCATCGAGATAATTGAAAAATATGCCGATATTGTTTTTGCCAATGAAGACGAAGCAAAAGCACTGACAGGTCTTGAGCCGGGAAAAGCATTGAATAAAATAGCTGACATGTGCAAAGTTGCTGTTATCAAGACCGGTAAAGAGGGTTCACTTATTCAACGTTGTGAAGAATTCATTAAAGTCGGCACACTGCCTATAGAATGTAAAGACACAACCGGTGCAGGTGATCTCTACGCCTCAGGATTCCTTTATGGTTATGCCGGTGGTCTGGAGCTTGATAAATGCGGCTCTCTCGGAACCCTTCTTGCAGGAAATGTTATTGAAATGATCGGAGCCAGGATCCCGGATAAAAAATGGCCCGGGATAATTAAGAATGTTTCAAAGATCATTAAGGAGTAATCGTGTTACTTACGGTATTTTCTCTTGAGATCTCTTATATTACCTGACAAATGTCTCTTATACTTTTTAGAATAGTATATTTTGTTTTTCCCAAGATGCGAAAGATCACATGACGAATCAACTCTTTGGATAATCTTTCGTGCCTTCATGTCGGATGCACAACCCGAACCTGTAATTAAAATAAGGATAAAAATCAGAATAAAAGGTTTAAATAACCTTAAAAAAATATCAGGTTTATTCATATTGCCAGACCTTCCATATACAGTAAAGGTACACCTATTTATTCTTTAATGAAATTTTTTAATTTCGATTTTTTCGAAATCAAGGCTGGTTCTAAAATTAGAGTGACAATATTCAATATCTTTACCTTAAATAACTATCTAATACCCTATGAAAAGAAAAGTTTGTTTTACAACCGGCCGGCTGGTCTTCACTCTTTTTCTGATCATTTGGGGTATTATAAACCTTATTCAGGCTTTTTTTACTCCGCTTCACAATGATGAAGCTTACTACTGGATGTTCTCAAGATATCCGGCATGGGGTTATTATGACCATCCGCCGATGATTGCCATGCTCATTGGCGCAGGTTATATGATATTCTCAAATGAGCTTGGGGTAAGACTACTGGTCGTTTTAAGTCAGATAGCAACATTATTTATTGTATGGTCATTGCTACAGGATGAGAAAAAAGATACACCGGGAAATGCACTTCTAATCATACTGGTTATTGCTGTGCTTCCTGTAGTGAATATCTATGGTTTTCTTGCAACACCTGATCCTCCATTATTGCTTTTTACAGCATTCTTCCTGTTTTTTTACAGGAGATTTCTGAAAAATAATAAATGGCCTGATACACTGATACTTGGAGTAACAATGGCAGGATTGATGTACAGCAAATATCATGGTGCAATCATGCTTTTTCTTGTTATTCTGTCAAACCTTAAGCTCCTGAAGAATCTTAAATTTTATGTCGCCTCAGTATTTGCCCTTTTATTATTCCTGCCACATATTTTATGGCAGGTATCAAATGGATTTCCATCATTACAGTATCATCTTGCTGACAGAGTATCAGGATTCGATCTTTCAAACATAGCGGAATATCTTCTTAACCAGCTTATTATACATAATCCTTTATTGCTGCCATTATTCCTTATTATAATTTTTAAGGTCAAATCAAAGGATGTTTTTGAAAGGGGATTGAAATATATCGTTTACGGGTTTTTAATCTTTTTTCTTATATCAAGTTTCAGATATCATGTTGAACCTCAGTGGACTGCACTTATTACAATCCCGATGCTGATTCTGGTATTTAACTCCGATAAAATATATGGGAAATACAAATATGTTAAAACGGTTTTCTTCTTTCTGGTACCATTATTAATATTTGCCAGGCTCGCCCTGATGATCGATTTCCTTCCAGTATCGTTTCTGAAGAAAGAATTCCATCGTCATAGACAATGGGCAGAAGATATTGAAACACTTGCGGGGGAGCGGCCTGTTATTTTTACCAACTCATACCAGGATCCCTCGGTCTATTCTTTTTATACGGGACAATTTGCACATAGCCTGGATAATAAGGATTACAGGAAAACGCAGTATGACATCTGGCCTTTTGAAGAGCAGGTACACGGGAAAGAAGTTCTGTATGTGCCCCACTGGCTGAATAATTATTACAAGGAAAAGCTCTCTGTTCATCTTAAACCCGATGGTGACACTATGTATTACAGAGTCTTTAAAGATTTCCGATCATTGCAAAAGGAATGTGTTATTCCTCATCATGATTCATGTTCATTCAACAATTCTGATGAGAACAGCCTTGATCTCAGTATCTTCAATCCATATCCATATAACATGGAAATAAACCATCCTGAATTCCCGGTTATTTTCCAGGCTGCCTTCTACAGGAAAGATGGTAATATTGTAATGAAAAGAAATCTTGATATTCAGTCCGGATTTGAGATTTTGTATCCCGGAGATACCATATCAGTTTCGGGAAACTTCAGGATAGATGGATTACCGGAGGGAGAATATAATATGGTTATTTGTTCCGAAGCGGGTATTTTATATGATGTGTTCAGCAGCAGCTTCAGGGAAGTGATTGTCATACCCTGAAGGTAATATAATTATTTGCCAGAAAGTTCCATATCACCGTAACACCGATAGCAAAAAGTTTTGCAACATAGAATGGAAGCTTCTTTTCAAAAAGGTAAAGAAACAGGTTATTTATTCCCAGTCCGATAACGGAAATAATTACAAAACTGCTGTATTCCAATAAGATCCCGGGGTCGGTGCTCTCAAATGTCCAGATGCGGTTCAGGTAATAATTTGATGTTGCAGCAATTATAAAACCTGTTGAGCTTGCTATATACCTGTGAATCTTTACTTTTTCCTTAAGCAGCCAGGTTATTGAAAAATCAATAACCATTCCCAGAAGACCTACAACTCCAAACTTTAGAAATTTTATTATCATGGTGTACCCTTAATATCTGGGGAGGGTATAACCATTGTGATACTCAGGTGTTATCAGTTTGTTTGCGTCTTTTGAAGTAAACAGCTGTCTGTCATTATTCCAGAATACCTTTTCTCCTGTCCTGTAGGCAATATTTCCCATTTGTGCGACAAGTGCCACATCTCGTCCGACATTTATATCGGCATGAAGTTTTTCGGGAGTATTATCCTTGAGACAATCGAGGAAATTTCTTACATGAAGATCGAGTCCTGAGCCCACATTCTTTTGAAGAGGAACAGCCTCCATTCTCTGTTTTTCAGGAAATACCTCCCATCCGTTACGGTCGAGGACAAGTGTGCCGTTTTCACCTGAATATGCCATACCGTGAGGTCTCTTCCAGTTACCCAGACCAATGCCAATAGTATGTTCCCAGATTATTGTAAAATCCTTAAAGTCATAAACAGCGGTCATTGTATCAGGAGTTACCATATCATCATCGGGGAAGGCATATTTTCCGCCTATTGCCATCACTGATTCAGGGATAGACACACCCATGCCGAATAGTATATAGTCGATCAGGTGTACACCCCAGTCGGTAAGCACGCCGTTGCCATATTCCCAGTACCAGCGCCATGTTAAGTGGAACCTGTTTTTATTGAATGGCCGCAGAGGAGCCGGACCCAGCCATCGCTCATAATCGACACCTTCAGGTGCAGGAGAGTCAGGGACTTTTGGAACAGGGCCTTTCCAGTCGACAAATGACCATGCCTTGCAGGCACGTATACGTCCCAGTTTACCCGTTTTCAGAAAGTTTATGGCATCAACAAAATGGGGCTGACTTCTTTGCCATTGTCCAACCTGAGCCATTTTACCATGTTGTTTTACTGCTTTCTGCATTATGTTGATCTCAGCAATGGAATTACCTATGGGTTTTTCAACATAGACATGATTTCCGCTTTCAACAGCATCACAGAATATCATACAGTGCCAGTGATCGGGAGTACCTACTATAACAACATCAATATCCTTATTTTCAAGCATTTTACGGTAATCAATATAAAGTTTTGGCCTTGGTTGCCCCATTTTTAAAAGATCATCCGTTCGTTGATTAAGAACATTCCTGTCCACATCGCATATTGCCACACATTCGGTTTCGGGATTTTTCAGGAATGATTCAAGATCACTCCATCCCATACTATGTCCGCCAACAAGGGCTACATTTATCTTATCGGAAGGAGCCACACTTTTCCTGGCTTTTGTCAGTACATCAAGAGGCAGAACAGATCCTGCAGCCAGGACAGAAGCTGTCTTGATAAAATTTCTCCGGGTTGAAGTCATGATAATACTTGATTTTTAAATAATAAACCGAAAGGTAATATTAAATTGTGTTATGGTCAATAATCAATTATCAAAAAACATAACAACCCCCGTCCCGCTGAAGCGGGCCTGCCCCCTGAAGGGGACTTAAAACCAAAACCTCAGGAATGTTAAATATAAAAAGAAAAGGTTATAAAACAGCATTTTTTATTTGCTGCTGATATCTTTTAACTGTTGTATAAATGATGATAAATACTTAGTTTTAGCTTTTAATATTAATATATTTCTGATACATTATCGCTGCATGAATACAGTTTTACAGTTCCAGATGAATTATTGTTATATTTAAATAAATATCTGAAAATGAAAATATTAAAGTTTATTCTAATCTTTGTTATCTGTGGATATATTTTCACAGGAGTATATGCCCAGATTTCAAATTTGAATGATACTATCCCGTCCGATCCTGCTATAAGGATAGGTAAGCTTGATAACGGGCTCACCTATTACATTAAGTACAATCAGAAGCCTGAACAGAGAATGGAGATGAGGCTTGCTATTAATGCCGGTTCTATTTGTGAAACAGATGCACAACAGGGGCTGGCACATTTTTGCGAGCACATGTGTTTCAACGGGACAATAAATTTCCCGAGTAACCGGATAGTGGATATGCTTGAAGAGATGGGTGTCAAGTTCGGAGCAGAACTTAACGCCTATACCAGTTTTGACCAGACAATATATATGCTGAAGGTACCCACTGACAGTATGGAGTGGATAAACAGGGGTTTTCAGGTTCTTGAAGACTGGGCTCACCAGGTAAGTATGGAGGAGGTTGAAATTGACAAAGAGCGCGGAGTTATTATCGAGGAATGGCGTTTGGGACTAGGAGCTGAAGATCGTATGATGCAAAAATACCTTCCTGTATTGCTTAAAGGATCACGATATGCTGACCGCCTGCCGATAGGGAAAATAGATATAATAAAAACGTTCCCTTATGATACATTACGTGATTTTTATAAGACATGGTATAGGCCTGATCTGATGGCAGTTGTAGTTGTCGGTGATATTGATCCCGACCTGACTGAGGAGAAAATAAAAGAGTACTTCAACAGAGTTCCACGGAACGACAATGCTGCTGAAAGAGTGGAATATAGTGTACCCGATAATGATGATGCGCTGATAAGCGTTGTGACAGACGAAGAAGCATCAGGTTTTTCTGTTCAGATCATGTATAAGCAACCAAATGCAGAGTCTGTCACGTATGATGATTACAGGAACAACCAGATACGCTCATTATACACGAGCATATTAAACAACCGGTTTCAGGAATTACTTCAGAAACCAGATGCTCCCTTCCTGTTGGCAGGATCAGATTATGGTCCATTTATAGGCCGCACAATAGATGTCTATTCATTATATGCCGCAGCAAAAGAGAACCAGATAGAAAAGAGCATTGAATTATTACTTACGGAAAATGAAAGAGTGCGTCAGTATGGATTTACTCCGTCAGAACTTGAGAGAACGAAGAAAGATATTCTGGCATTATATGAAAACGTCGCAAAAGAAGCCGATAAGACAGTGTCGTCAATTTATGCTGATGAATTTATCAGGAACTACATGACCCGTGAATGTATTCCCGGATATACCAGGGAATATGAGATGGTGAAAGAGATCCTCCCGGGGATTACCCTGGCAGAGGTCAACAATCTGGCTAAAGAATGGATCACCGAAAACAATATGCTTGTACTGATTGCAGCCCAGGAAAAGGAAGGAGTTATAGTACCGACAGAACAGGAAGTAGCTGAAATTATCAAATCGGCCAGAACAAAAAAAGTTGAAGCTTATGTCGATGAAGTTACTGATACTCCTTTATTGAGTGAGGAGCCCGTTCCTTCCCCGGTTGTTACTAAGATTGCAAATAATGATTTTGATTTTACCGAGCTGACCTTTGGTAATGGAATAAAGATGATACTTAAACCTACTGATTTCCAGAATGATGAGATACTATTAACGGCTTTCAGTCCGGGTGGATTATCTCTTTATCCCGATGAGGATATAATGTCGGCAATGCTTGCTGCAACAATTATTTCACAGAGCGGACTGGGTGATTATGACTTAACAGGATTGCAGAAAAAGCTATCAGGGAATACAGCAAAACTATCTCCATATATTAATGAATTGCGTGAGGGAGTTAATGGTAGTTGTTCTCCAAAAGATCTCGAAACCATGTTGCAGTTAAACTATTTGTATTTCACCAGAATACGAAGGGATGAAAATGCATTCAATTCCTATCTCTCACGGCTTAAAAACATGGTTAAACCCATGAGAGCTGTACCACAGGTGATCTTTGCTGATACCCTGTCAAAGATCATCTCGATGAATTCACCCAGAGTAGTGGCTGTTCCCACAGAGGCACAGCTGAACCAGGTAAACCTCAACAGGATAATGGATATTTTCAAAGACCGGTTTGCAGATGCAGGCGACTTCACTTACCTGATGGTTGGGAATTTCAAAACAGAAGAGGTGATACCATTACTTGAAAAATATATTGGTGGACTTCCTTCAATAAACAGGATCGAGATGTGGAAAGACATGACACCCGATTTCCCGGAAGGTAAAGTGATCGTTGATGTCCCCAAAAACTCAGAACCACAAAGCCAGGTTGCAATGGTATGGGATGGTGATTTCGAATGGAATACGAAATACCGCCAGGGTTTTGCAATGCTGATGGACATCCTGGCAATTAAATGCAGGGAATCGATGCGTGAAGACCAGGGAGGTGTTTATGGTGTGAGCATAAACGGCTCAACTTCAAAACTGCCAACTCCTAAATACTCAATAACCTCTTCATGGGGTTGTAATCCGGAGAATATTGAAATACTGGCATTGACTCTCCTGGATGAGATGAAAAAGATAAAGAAAAAAGGTCCAACTGAAACCGATCTTAATAAAGTGAAAGAGACAATGATACGTGAACGTGAAACACAAGTCAAGGAGAACAGTTTCTGGCTTGCATACCTTCAGAATCATTATCTCTACGGAAACAGAATACTCTCTCTCGAAAAATATAAAGATATTGTTAATTCATTCACAATAAAAGATATAAAGGATGTAGCTAAGAAATACCTTGATACGAAAAATTACGTCAGAGTTGCATTAACACCTAAAGAGGGAGTGGAATCAGAATAATCGTGAAGCCTGGCCTCGGTGATTTCGATAATTTATTGCTGGTGCGGATTTGAAATCCGCACCAGCGTACTTGGGATCAGAATAGACCATGGAGTTCGGCGTCAATCTTATCGATCACTTCACTCAGGTGATCCTTGTTATTCGGGAAATTATAATGGTCGGCCTCTATTATAAGCAGTCTCCCGAGGTCGTATGTTTCAATCCAGGCTTCATACCTTTCATTGAGCCTTTTCAGGTAATCGAGACGTATTGAGCTTTCATACTCGCGTCCTCTTGCCTGGATCTGGTTAACAAGTGTCGGTACAGATGCCCTTAGATAAAGCAGAAGATCAGGAGGCTGTATAAGGGAGCTCATCATCTTGAAAAGAGTAGTATAATTATCAAAGTCACGTGTCGACATCAATCCCATGGAATGAAGATTAGGTGCGAAAATATATGCATCTTCATAAATAGTCCTGTCCTGTATGATGGTCTTATCCGATTTCCTTATTTCAATAATCTGACTGAAACGGGAATTAAGAAAATATATCT
>CAZOZU010000052.1:0-9339 GCA_964584355.1 uncultured Rikenellaceae bacterium | reverse complement strand
TTCGTCTCGTTCTTCACATCCTCAAGATAGTACTTGATGTTCTGCTCATCTTCCTTGCTGACAATAAGTAAAACATCATCTGTTTCGATGACTATATAATCCTTCAATCCCTGGATCACGGCAACCTTATCGGAAGATATGTTAAAGATATTGCCCTTGTTGTCATATGAGAAAACATTACCACCAAGAACAGCATTCTCTTTCTTGTTTGATACCGAATGCTCATAAAGCGAACTCCATGTTCCCAGGTCGGACCAGCCTATATCTGTACACATAACATACACATTATCAGCCTTTTCCATGACGCCATAATCAATAGAGATACTACGGCATTCGGCATAGGTCCTGGCAATAAAATTCTTTTCCTGCCTGGTACCAAAAAGCTTTTTACCCTCATCGAAGGCAGAGAATACATCCGGCATATGTTTTTCAAAAGCAGCCATGATGGTTTTTATGTTCCAGATAAAGATCCCGGAGTTCCAGAAAAAGTCACCGCTCTGCATAAATTTACGGGCAAGGTTAGAATCTGGTTTCTCTGTGAATGTCTTCACCTCCATAAGGTTATTATAGCCTTTTACCGGCTTCTTACGGTTTGCCTGTATATATCCGTAACCTGTTTCAGGCCTGTCGGGTTTAATGCCAAGGGTGAGCAAAGCATCATTCTCCTTGACAAAATCCATACTGGAATTGATGATCTTGCAGAATTTATCCTCCTTTTCAATCAGGTGATCAGCGGGTGTGACCACCATGACAGCTTCAGGATTCTCCTTCATGATCCTGAAAGTGCCATAGGCTATACAGGGTGCAGTATTGCGGCGAAAAGGCTCTGCCAGTACATTTGCAGGATCAATATCCAACTGCTCAACTACAGTATCTTTATGTTCTGTACTGGTAACAACATATATGTTCTTTTCCGGACATGATGATTTGAATCGTCTGAAAGTCTGTTGAATAAGTGTTTCCCCAGTGCCTAGAATATCAAGGAACTGTTTTGGTTTTTCATGACGGCTGAGAGGCCAGAAACGGGTGCCTACACCACCTGCCATTATGATTACATAATTATTATTCATAGCTTATCAGTAAATAACTGGATTTTTATGCAAATATATAATAATTAATTTTGCTACAGGTTAAATGAACAGAACACAGGATATACGGTAAATATTCGTATTTTTGAATGCTGTAAACATTCTTGGATGATTAATTTTCTGACACAGCTTGGACGTTATGTTCTTCTGCTTAAAAAGGTCTTTTCCAAACCTGAAAAACCAGCGATTTATTATAAGCAGACTATAAACGAGATGATTTATCTCGGTGTTAATTCGATAGGCATTATAACAATAATATCTTTTTTTATGGGGGCTGTTATAACCCTTCAGACAGCATATAATACAGAGAATCCAATCTACCCGACATATCTGATAGGTCTTGGCTGCCGCGATTCAATATTACTTGAGTTTTCATCAACTATTGTTGCACTGATCCTGGCAGGCAAGGTGGGATCGAATATTGCATCAGAGATCGGCACGATGAGGGTTACAGAACAAATAGACGCACTGGAGATGATGGGAGTTAATTCTGCTTCATACCTTATACTGCCAAAGATAATTGCTACTTTTCTCTTTAATCCTTTTCTTAACCTCATTAGTATAATTGTGGGAATAATAGGCGGCTGGATCGCTGGGACTCTTACAGGTGTTATTACTTCAGAAGATTTCATTTACGGGATACAGTATGCCTTCATCCCTTATTATGTTACCTATTCAATGATAAAGACAGTTATTTTTGCTTTCATCATAACCAGTGTATCAGCATACCAGGGATATTATGTTGATGGTGGATCCCTGGAGGTAGGGCGGGCAAGCACAAAAGCAGTGGTTTACAGCAGCTTGCTGGTATTACTTTTCAATGTTATACTTACTCAACTCCTGTTGTCATGATTAGAGTGAATAGTCTGGATAAATCATTTAATGATAAAAAAGTGCTGGATAATATTTCAGTATCTTTTGAGGCAGGGAAAACCAATCTTATAATCGGACGCAGCGGATCAGGCAAGACAGTTCTTATCAAATCAATTGTAGGTCTCCATGAACCGGATAGCGGTGAAGTATGGTTTGAAGATATTCTTTTTAACAAGCTCGATTTTAATGATAAAAAAGAGATCCGCAAAGAGATGGGGATGCTCTTCCAGGGAAGTGCCCTGTTTGATTCCTTCACTGTTGAACAGAATGTAAGATTTCCTCTCGATATGTTCACAAAGCAGAGCATGGAAGAAAAAACGGAAAGAGTAAATTTTTGTCTCAACAGGGTGGATATTAAGAACGCAAACAAACTTCTGCCTTCGGAGCTTTCAGGGGGAATGAAGAAGAGGGTTGCCATAGCGAGGGCAATATCGCTGAATCCTAAATACCTTTTCTGTGATGAACCCGTTTCAGGCCTTGATCCTATAACAGCGATAATGATTGACGAACTTATTAAGGACCTGACCAAAGAGTATCAGATGACGACAATAGTGAATACACACGATATGAATTCGGTAATGAAGATAGGAGAGAAGATCCTCTTTATTAATGAAGGGATTAAATGCTGGGAGGGAACCAAGGAAGAGATACTCCATTCCGATTGTGAGATACTGAACCATTTTGTATTTGCCAATGCACTGGCAAAACAACTGAAATCATCGAGTAAATAAATTCCGGATTATTCCTTTATCTCCTCGTAATCAACATATTCACCTACGTCTTTTGATATTTTTTTCTTGGGCGGAGGATTATTTTTCTCAGGTTTCCTTTTTTCTTCTTTTTCCCCGAAGAAAAACCTGTTGAATGATCTTACCAGGAGAAAAATAATTATTCCAATAAGTACAATTCTTAGCAGTATGATCATTATTCCTCCAGTTCTTGTTTAACAACTACCATTGGCTTATCGGCTTTTTTCTTAACATTATTGCCAAAGCAAAGATTCATCCCTAACCTCAAATGTATCGTATTCCAGCTCGACGGAATAGGAATACCATTATTTCCGAAAGGTGTTTCAAGGTCTTCGGCAATAATTTTATTCCATGTAACAGGAATCCTGTCGGCAAGGAAATAGAACTGGAACCATGCTCCCCTGAATGCCAGACCGAAACCAAGATTATCATACCTGTGATTAGCCGCAGTATAGGCAAGTGTTGTGGAAAGGGCATTACCCAGATTTACATTTGCCGACAGCGTCAGGGCTTCTTTTACCTGTTTGCCTATGAATTTTGTATAGGACAGGACTCCGACAGAAACACTCTTTGTAAGATTATAGCTTCCTCCCACAGAGACTCCAAAAGGGAGATAAGTGGTAAACGAAGTGTTATTCTGATCAAGTGAGAATGAATTACTTAATGAATCCACCATTTCCATGGCCAGAGAATCAAAAGTAATATCACCGGTATAGACATCAAGCATATCAAGACCACTGAATTCAAACCTGCTTTCAGCAGTCAGGTTTGTAATATCCCTTTTCCATCTTATATAACCAAGATCAGTAATGGAAGCAGAAGCTCTTAATCTGTCATTAAAGGTGTATTCTGCTCCTATGTCAATGCCAAGGCCTCTGTTTCCGCTTTTCAGAAAATAATCAATGATACCTGATGTTTCTTCGAAGGCCGAATCATCAAAAATAACGCTGTCGATCATATTATCGGCATTGATATAGGCTGTTGCGGGAGCACTGAGGTTTACTGTCAGATCAGCATCAAAGACATGCGTATAATCTTCGTTTACCGTAACTCCCAGCGACCTGTTATCTATGGCGACAGTAGCCATTCCCATATACATCTTACCTTTTACACCAATGCGGAGCCTTTCGGTAATATCCTTCGAGAAGCCGAGACCAACCTCATGGTACCACATCACATCAGTCCTGAGAGATGAAAGGTCAAGCTTATCACCTACAAATTGTTCATTACCGAGGAAGCCGAGTCTGAGGATATCACCCGGAAGGGCAATGTTGGCATCTACTTTCTCATTGATATCCAGAAAGACGTAAAGATCACCAACACTGAAGCCGAGACCGAAGAGCTGAAACATGACCTGTGGCTCGATGGCATTAACATCCTTGATTTTCTTCATGAAGTCTCCAAGCTCATACTCGGGATGAAGGATTGATATCACTGAATCGCCGCGGTTAATAAGGACATCGGAAAAATTGAAGAAATTGTTATTGATATTCAGGTTTATACCTGAAATGACAGGCAACCCGATATAAACTGAATTGGTTGTCCTCAGGGCAGGATTCAGAAAATGTCTCTGGGGGATATTCATATGATATAAAACCTGGCTGTTCTGGGCATTTGAATTATAGACTGCCACAGTCAACAATACCAGGAAAACATATTTTATTCTTCGGATCATATATTAATATTATTATAGTTCGTCCAGATCAGTTGTGATATCTGCTTTTAATTGAAGAGTAACTCTGTACTCTATATCGTAATCGGAATATATCTTAACATCTTTTGTGCCACCTTCAGAAGTTACCAGGGTGATACCAAAGATAACTTTATCGGCATCATCA
The DNA here is from genome assembly GCA_964584355.1 of uncultured Rikenellaceae bacterium. Lineage (GTDB taxonomy): Bacteria > Bacteroidota > Bacteroidia > Bacteroidales > VadinHA17 > LD21. Next base: position 4,791 of record CAZOZU010000052.1, on the reverse strand, counting down.
ACTGAATCCCAGAATTCACTTGTTATTTCAAGTTCGGTTGAGCATTCTGCAGGCTCTGTAACACGACCGTTGCTGTCAACATTTGCAGCTTCCAGGATGTCGCTTGCATCGATTGTACTTTTTATTGTGGCGGTGGTGGAATCATACAGGCTCATAGTCAGTGATATGCCCAGGGGGAACCCGTTTTCGGCAGTAAATTGAATACGCAGATATTCAACATCTTCAGGAGAAACAGGGCTCTCATCATCAATATCCAGGTCCTGCATGAAATTATCCACTGTATCGGCAAAGTGAAGATTAAAACTAAATTCCAGTGGTACTTCTATTTCGAGGTCACCCAGGAAACGGCTGTCACCAAAAATATAATTATCCCTGCTGCCTGTATTACCCTGGGGATTCATTACTGCCGAGCCTCCAAATCGTATTTTTTCGGGAAGCATGGAGATAAGCTCAGGCAGCTGTGAATTGGCCGAGCTTACTGTGAAAGCACCATTAACATCACGTTCAGTTGGGGCAGAAGGATAACTGAGACTTTGTGCATCCAGATCAATATCAACCGAATCATTGTCTTTATATCCAACAGCATCAAGATCTATTTCAACCGGGATGGCAAATGAATTCCAATAGTTTAGTGATATAGAAGGATTTGCAAGATTGACACTTCCTGTGATATTTTCAAGGACATCTTCAATTTCAAGGTCAAGAGTATCAGTATCTATTGTATCACCGTACTGTCCGAAATAACCTTTTATATAATCGATTTCAGGGTCAGGCATTTCAATATCAAAACTTACCTTGTCGGTACTGTTGAAATCGACCATCTGTCCATCTGAACTCACCTCAAGGCCATAATATACGGGCAGCATGTTATATGGCTGTGTGCTTATTGTTCCCAGATCGATAGTTGAATTGACAAGGGAGATATTTCCGTTAACTGTTGTATTGGGCTCAACGGTTATAATTTCGGTGATAGGGGATCCGTCACGCAGAGAAGTAGGCATAGTAAAGGTGACAGATGCTTTTATCGGAACCAGTGCGCTGAGACTATAGGTAAAATCTCCTGACTGGATCTTTATTTCATCTATTTCTATATCCTCGCCGGCGTCAAATGTAACAGTATCCTTTTCGTCGATCGAGACAACCTCCTGGATCGGCAGGATGACTCTTCCGGATTTTATCTTCAGATCCCTTCCTGCTATTGAGATCTCAATACCGGTGTTGGCAAGGTCTATGTATACATCATCAGCGCCGGGATTATCACCAAGACTTACGGCAGCTATCAGAGAGTTGCTTAAAATCACGTCTGTAAGATCAATACTATCGGAAAGAGTCTGACCCGGGCTGATCAATGGAAAAGAAAAGGCACTGCCCACTGGTGTAGGTCCTGCAGCATTATAAAGCTGAATATTAAGATCGATAACCGGTATTGTAAGATTATTGGTAACAGTGATTTCTATTACTCCATCAGAGAAGGTAGCATATTCAAAGTTATTAAAAGGACCGTAAGTTTTTTCATCAAGGGTAACCGACGGAAATGCAGGGAAATCTTCGGTAGATCCGTCTAGTAAAACAAGGGCATCCCTGACAACCGTGGGAAACTTCATACTGATCTCATCAAGTGAATATCCGATAGTATCGGCAAAGGAACCAAGATCAAGCTCTCCAACCTCAAAAGTCTCGTTGTATGAGATCATATCATCAAAGTCATAATAATCTTCAAGGTTGAAGCTTAATATAGAATCTTTTTTGAAAACGAATCTTATAACATTGTCAGCTTCAGCGTAAACAAATACTGAATCGCTGTCAAAAAGTATTGTGTCAACTGGTTCAACAAAATCATTGAGTGTTATTGTGCCTCTGACTACCGGTATCCCGAAAGCCGGAGAAAGGTGTACCCGACTGGATATTTTGTCCATATCATAGGTCTCCTTGACACAAGCTGCCAACAGTGTCAGGACAAGGATCAAACCATAAGTTATTATTTTTTTCATAAGCAGAATCATTAATCCTGTGAATCCAACCTGTAATTGTAAAGGAATCTGTCAGAGCCACCGACAATAAGATGCCAGCCGCTCCTGTTCGATAATTTTCCTATTGAGAACATTGAAGCTCCTTTTAACGGAAATCCTTTTGTGTCATTTCCTCTTCTGTCGATAAGATAGATAAGGTTATTTTCGATATCAAAAACACCAATTCTTCTGTCGGCAGATGAAAAATTGAAAGTAATAGGCCCTGCCAATTCTGAAGAGCTAAATTCCCTTGTAAACATTTCAGTTTTGTTATTATCATAAAGATACAACATACCTTGATCTAAAAAAATGTATTCACCCTTACCATCCCCATCTATGTCAAAAAAATCGAATGAATGGTTGCCTGAAAAGCTCCCTATCCTGAATTTTTTTACACTTCCATCAAAATAGATGTGTTGTACTGTACCATCGGGTGAAGTGCAAACAAGTGAAGGTGATGATCCTTTCGATAACCTTAATGCTGAACTGGCAGCTTTTGTCACAGCTTCATCAGGACGTAGTCTGATATTACCTCTCCTGTCGAGCAGGTATAATGAAGAATTATCAGCAGCGATAAGGTAATCCTTCCCGGAAACCCTGCACCAGCTTACTTCAGCATTCACAACACCGGCCGTTCTGAATGGCTTCCAGCCCCTGATAACATTACCACTCCTGTCGTAAGCATAAATCAGTTTATCTTCCCCGGCAATCAATAGTCTGTAATTGAGGTTATTATCGTAATCAAACAGAGCAAGGGAATTGGTTGAAGGCGACCTCAGCCTGACAGGAAACCTTTCAACATAATTGCCATTCCTGTCAAGAAGATGAAGATAATTCTTTCCTGAAAAAAGTATCTGGTATTTACCGTTTTTATAATAATCGATCATATAGATAGATCCATTTATCCTTTCCCTGACAGGTGCCTTCCATAAAACCCTTCCTGCAGCATTGATCAGATAAGCATTATTTTTCATATCCTGTACGAATATTTCTTTTGCACCGGTTATATGATTTGTGAAGAAAAATGGTTTAATGGCAATGACAGTATCCAGTAAAGTTTCCCATTCAGTTGTTGATTTTTCCTCTACATCCTCCATGAAACGGATTGACAGACTGTTATATATCATGTTGTTGCTTGAAGCCATCTGGTATCCAACAGCCCGGATCTTATCAAGTGAAGATTTATTTGACAGTATGCCATCCATTATTTTGCTGCTAAAGGATTCTTTAAGGAAATCAGTGATATATGATGGCACACAATAAAAGAAATATCCGGCAACACTGGGCAATGTACTCTCAAAATCCCTGTATGTCAGATCATTTGCCAGGGTTTTGTTAAGCAGGTTATCATATAAAAGTGATGATATGGCAACATATGAACTTCCTGTGATCAGGAAGCTATCATAAAAAGCGAACCAGGAATCATTAAAATCATTTGCAAAACCAGGTATTAATTCCCGGGCAAATCCATTATAAGGGGTTTCATATACAGGTATCCTTACCTGTTCGTCGGGCTGGAAAAATATGACATTTGTTTTACCGGTCTCACTTGTAAATTCATCAAGAAACAGTTTTTCAGCATATACCCTGTTTTCCAACTCATATATTATCAGTCTGGTATCATTTATTGATCTTCCTTTGATATCGATATATGCTTTTGTGACCTCTTTACCGGTATATTCACGAAGTTTTGAAGCCAGGTCTGCAGCTTCAGCATTATTCCCGGAGATATTTCCTGCAGGATCCTTCACTTCAGGAAATACTGATTCGAAGAGCACGGTTGTAGAAGGCAGGATCTTATATGTTTGGAAAACACCCACCTTTCCTGTTTTGTATTTAAACAATATTTCGGACGAGTTTACGCTTTCGGTATATCCGTTAAGTACCAGTCCGTCATTGTTCAAATAAATATCACCGCTCGCGCAGCTGGCCAGGTTGTTAATTTGTGAAGCAATAACAGAATATTTTTCATTAAAAAGAGGTTTTACGAGATCCGAGAGATTGCTGAAGACAACAAAGATCTTATCCTCTTTTTTTCCTGATGCTTCAAGGACCCTTGAAAAACCGGGTATGGCCCTCACATCATCATCCCTGCCGGTTTGTTCCAATGCTCTTTTCATGATCTCTTCAGACGTAGTACAGATAAGTAATCCCGAAATAATTGAAAAATATGTGGTTTCACTGCTTTCTTCAATATTAAACGGAAGGATAAGAGCGCTATTACCCTGTATCTCTGTTTCATTTATCGTTTTTATCCCTGCTGACTGAAGCATCAATTTTAGCTGCCGGATCCTTATCTCAGGGGGAATCACCATTACCAGCAAAGGCATAAGCTTGCCCGTACCATCAGCATGGAATGAAATTACTGATCTATTCCCTGTCATTAACTTTTTATATGATGATTTATTTACCTGGTCGGCAAGAAATCTCATCTTTGTGGTAAAGCTGCTGAATTCATTAACTTCGTTTAACTCACCAAAAAACCCCTTGCCTGTAGTGAGGGAATTAATAAAACTTTGCAGATCTATGGTTTCTATAACAAAGGAGGCTGAAGGAGCAATAGCTTTATAGGGATCGGTAAAAAAACTCTTACGTCCCTGATAGAGAAAATATCCCAGTAATGCCAATACTACAATAAGAATGATTACCAGTATTATATTGATTTTTTTCCCCATTACAGACGTTTTGGATCAAGATGTGTGCTTTTTGGCACGCTATTTGATCTTAGTATTACACAGGCAATCTCAATCATATACTTGATCCTTCAAGTTCAGCCCCGAGT
>CAZOZU010000051.1:0-9391 GCA_964584355.1 uncultured Rikenellaceae bacterium | reverse complement strand
ATGGTTAAAAAGCATTTCTGTAAATTTCCCTTTTTCCTTGATCCCTTTCTCAATGTTCTTTCTGAAATTTTTAGCAATAGCAGGCACACTCATAAGTAGATTTGGTTTGATTTCCTTCAGGCAAACAGGCAGATTTCTGAGGGTTTCTATTGGTGTTTTTCCGGTCTTTACCGATGCAATACTGGCACCTTTACCCATAAAGGCAAAGATACCGCAGGTATGCCCGAATGAGTGATCCCACGGTAAGATGAGAAGTGTTTTGTAAAATGGAGGGATATCCATTAAACTGTAAGCCTGGTAAACATTGGTAACATAATTGCCATGTGTAAGGATTATGCCCTTGGGATCAGCTGTGGTTCCTGATGTATAACAGATGTTTGCAAAATCGGAAGGAGTGATACTTTTAAAATTTGCTTCGAATTTCGCCATGTTTTCCTTTGATTCGAGCCATTCCCTGCCTATCTTCCTTACTTCATTGAAATGGATCTCATTTGGCGCATACTCCTCCTGAGTGTCAAAATGTATTATTTTTTCAATATAGGTACAATCCTTAATAATCTCTTTTAGTTTCTGAGCCTGAATGGATGATGTTAAGATCATCTTTGATTCGGAATGATTAAGACGGAATTTAATCTCTTCAGGATTCAATTTTGTTGATAATGGTACATTAAGAGCCCCGGTATAAAGGATTCCCAGTTCTCCTATAACCCAGCTATTACGGCCTTCAGATATCAGGCTGAGCCTGTCACCTTTGTTTACTCCAAGATTCATCAATCCTGCTGCAAATTCATAAACCTGTTTTTTTGTTTCACCATAAGTGGTTCCTTCATACTTTTCAGCTGGCTTCTCCCACAGGTAAACATTGCTGCTGAATTTTTCTGCACTTTCCTCAAAAAATTGGATTATTGATTTCATCTGTTAAGTTTTTGTGGTATCCCTTTAATTTTAACACCCTAATATACAAAATCCTTCTTATTATTATATTTATGGCAGTTTTATTATCATTTGGATTGGTTTTCAATATTTTGTATATTTGAATATTACTCGATCATGTAATAAGAAGACAAATATTAATAATTAAATTATTTAATATGAGACATATAACAGCATTGATACTGGTACTCATACTGGTAGCTCTTCCAGGCTGCAAGTATTTTAAGGGTAAAAAATTATTTGGCAGGAAAAAAGCCGATACAATGGCTGTCTGGCAGGCCAGACAAGACAGTATACGAGTGACAGATTCCATCATGAAAGTGCAGGAACGCTTAGACGCAATCGAAGCTGCCAGACTCGATTCAATAAGACTTGTTGAAGAAAAGAGAGCATGGGAACTGAGTCATAAATATAATATTATTGTTGGTAGTTTTATTACCCCACAGTATGCGAGGGATCATGCTGAAACATACCGTCAAAAAGGGTATGAAGATGTAAGAATAATTCAAATGGAAGGTGGCAGGTTTGAACTTGTATCAGCCGAAGCACATGAGAGTTTGAGAACAGCTTCTACACGACTGCAATATTTCCAGGAGAATGTTGAATTTGGGGCCTGGATATATGTGGTAAGATAAACGTGCTTAATTCTTTTTCCTGAATATAGTCTCCTCCCTGTCGGGACCAACGGAGACCATGGTAACTGGTATCCTTGTTTGTTCTTCAATAAACCCAATGTATTTCTTAAGGTTTTCAGGAAGCTTTTCAAATTCCCTTATTCCTGAGATATCATCTTTCCAGCCGGGTAATTCACAATAAACAGGTTCCACATTTGAGCTGTTGAAGGGAATCTCAAGGCATTCAGTTCCTTCAGATATATAGGATGTACATACTTTAACAGTATCAAAACCTGACATTACATCACTTTTGGTGATAAAAAGCTGTGTAACTCCGTTAATCATTATGGCATATCTTAGTGCTGGAAGGTCGAGCCATCCACAACGCCTTGGACGTCCGGTAGTTGAGCCGAATTCATGGCCTCTTTCTCTTAAAGTGGCACCGGTTTGATCATTTAGCTCGGTAGGGAAGGGGCCGCTTCCTACCCTTGTACAATATGCCTTGCAAATACCAAATACCTCACCGATTTTCCTTGGTGATATACCAAGACCTGTACAGGCACCGGCACTGATCGTATTTGAAGATGTCACATATGGGTATGAGCCAAAATCAACATCCAGCATAGTTCCCTGGGCTCCTTCAGCAAGAAGCTTCTTGCCTCCTGATATCAGTTTATTTATGAGATATTCAGTATTTGTGATCCTGAACTTCTTAAGGAGCTCAATACCTTCAAACCAGCCTTCCTCATATTCAGTAAGGTCAAAATCGTGATTGTAATTTTTCAGAAGAGAAATATGCCTTTTCAGATGATAGTTGTATAAATCCCTGAAATCATCTTTCAAAATCTCTCCGGCACGTAACCCGCACCGTGCAACTTTATCTGTATAAGCCGGGCCAATACCTTTAAGAGTTGATCCTATTTTAGTATTTCCTTTACTTAGCTCGATAGCTGCATCCAGAATCCTGTGTCCGGGTAGAATAAGATTGGCTCTGGCTGAAATTACCAGCCTTTTAACAAGCTCATCCACAGGAGGCCCGAGGTTCTCAATCTCTGTCTTAAATACTGCCGGGTCAATTACAACACCATTACCTATTATATTTAACTTGTCGGGGCGGAAAATACCCGAAGGAATAAGATGCAATACATGTTTTACGTTGTTGAACTCAAGAGAATGTCCGGCATTAGGCCCGCCCTGGAAACGAGCTATAATATCATAAACGGGACTTATGGCATCGACTATTTTCCCTTTACCTTCATCGCCCCACTGAAGACCTAACAGAATGTCAATGTTCATATTATGAATATCATTTTTTAACAAAACAGTTCACAAGTTACAAAAATATTCAACTTGTATTACAGCCTTTCAGTGATTGTTAATAAAAGGCTGGTAACAATTTTAAATATTTAAATGTTAATATTGATAAGCATTGATTGCCGAGTACAAAAGTTTTATACATTTGAGTATGTCCGTTATGTTGAGAAGATGATTGTAAGTAAAATAAATAACTTCAAGAGGATATAGGTATGAAGAGTTCTATCAGGATTTTGGTTTTACTATTTGTCCTGATTTTATTGACAGGTAAACCTGTCTGCTCCCAGGAGCAGCAGGATGAGATGTTATTCTATAAGCACCTGACATTATCAGGATGGAATGGTTTATTATATGGACTGGCAGCAGATCATATTTTTGAAATTGAAGATGAAAAAGCAGCTGCGGCTATTCCGGTTATTACTGCAGGCAGCATGGCTTTGATACCGCTTTTAACAAATGAATCGCGTACAATATCTTCAAATCAATTGTTGCTAGCAGGTCACGGACAGCTTATAGGCTGGGCTCATGGTGGATCTTTAGGATTATTAATTAATGGTGATGATTCGTTTGATGAAAATAAGAGTAAGCTAACGGTAGGTCTGGCAGCCCTTACGAGCATAGGATTGGGAATTATGGGTAGAAACCTGGCAACAACAATGAACTGGTCAGAAGGCAGAGTAGCTCTTTATCGTCACTATGGACTTATAATGCCTGCAACAGGAGCTACTATGGCATTTGCATTTTCGGATGATGCAAGAGTATTCGGAGGTTCGATTTTACTGTTTGGCGCCGGAGGTTATTTCCTTGCCGACAGGGTAAATACCTGGAATGAATTTACCCGTGGGGAAATGCGTGCAACCCAGGCTCTTACTACATTAAATGGTACTTTAGGGATGTGTATCTTTATTGACAGTGAACCTGATGACTTCGCAAAGAATCCGGGATGGCTCTTGCCAGGAATAGGACTTTTGACAGGAACGGGTTTGGGTCATCTGTTGTTGAAAGATGCAAACCTGACTCCCCGGCAGGGGATGACAACAATTTATGCGGCCGGACTCGGCTCTCTTATAGGCATTGGTCTTGCTATTCTGATCAGCCCTGATGAATTTGATCCGTTAGATTACTTGCTGCCATATGCAGCAGGTATGGGAACTTATATGTATACAGTGAATAAACTAAAACATAAGAATGCTGCTCAGCTTTCCCTGCAGCCAAAAAAGAGCAAAGTGGAGTGGACCTTTTCTCTAATGCCTCAAAACCTGTACCTGAATAATAAACTTATTGAAAACAATAACCTGATTAATAATAGGATAGGAGGGATGCAGCCGCTTTTCTCTGCATACTGTACCTTCTGACATGTTATGCCATTTTTTTGCCAGGTTTCTTATTACCTGAACTACCATAGATATATAAAGAATGATAGCTGGGTGTGAAATTGTGCAGTTCACATGCCGTTTTTATTATCTCATTGATCCTTGGATCACAGAATTCAGTAATATTACCTGTTTCAACATCAATCAGGTGATCATGCTGACTGCACTGAAAAGCCCTCTCAAACTGAGCTATGTTTTTGCCAAACTGATGCTTCACAACAAGATTGCAGTTCAGTAGCAATTCAATAGTATTATAAAGTGTTGCCCTGCTTACCCTGTAATTCTTGTTCTTCATGAATATATAGAGAGATTCAATATCGAAATGTCCTGATCGTGAATATATTTCATCAAGAATAGCATATCTTTCCGGAGTTTTTCTATGCCTTTTTTTTTCGAGATATTCAGTGAAGATTTTTCTGACAGTTATTTTTGCATCATCACTAATCATATTTGATCTAATTTAAAATAATAGTAAAAATATGCATTTTTCTTTTTGAAATGTATTATCAAAAATGTTACGGATTACTTTTTAAAATCTTCCACTCTTTTTACAGACTCAATGCCCTTGATATTGGAGATCTTCATAATCAGGTTGTTAATGTCCTTGGTGTGATGTACATATACATCAATTGTGCCTGAGAATATTCCATCCTTAACCGACAAAATAACATTTGTCATGTTAACTTTTAGTTGAGATGAAATAATATTTGTGATCTCATTTACCAGGCCTATCCTGTCAATCCCGATTATACTAATTCTTGCAAGAAAAGAGACAAGTTTATGTATTGCCCATTTTACAGCAATTATCCTGTGTCCTTCATTTGACATTAATCTGATTGCCTCAGGACATTTGGGTTTATGAATTATTATAGAACCTTCAGGGGAAAGGTAGCCAGTGACTTTATCACCGGGTATGGGATTGCAGCATGTGGCTATTTCGTATGTTTGTTCTGCATTTTCAACATTTTCGCGAAGAAGAAAAGGAACGCTTTTATCAATTTTTTCAGCAGGCGGGGTTGTCTCTTTTGTCTCTTTCTTTGATCCGATAAATTTCAGATCCCAATATTTAATGACACTTTTGGATGAAGTTTTCTTTAATATTTTTTTCAGGGTATCAAGGTTGATAATACCCAGTTCAATACCTGCATAAAGCTCATCTTTGTTCGTCACATTGTATGCATTGAGCAGGTTTTTCAATACCTCTGGATTTGGATTTGTCCCCAGCTCTTTCAGTTTTGCCTCGAGTATTTCCATCCCTTTCTGTACCCTGTTTGTTGTTTCTGTTCTTAATGCACTCTTTATTGCTTCTTTGGCTTTAGATGTTCTTACAAATGAGAGCCATTCCTTTTCAGGTTTTGCAATATCTGATGTTATTATTTCCACCTGGTCGCCACTCATGAGTACGGCGCTTACAGGATTTAGTTTATAGTTTATTTTGGCTCCGATAGCCTTATTGCCTATTTCAGTATGTATTTCATAGGCAAAATCGAGAGATGATGCTCCTTTTGGCAGACTTACAAGTTTCCCTTTTGGAGTAAAAACCATTATTTCAGAAGAGAACAGGTTCATTTTGAATTCATCAAGGAATTCAATAGGATCCTCAAGGGGATTTTCGAGCATGAGCCTGATCTTTTTTATCCATTTGTCAAGCTCACTCTCCTGTGACCCGTCGCCCTTGTATTTCCAGTGTGCCGCATATCCTCTTTCTGCTATCTCATCCATCCTTGTGCTTCTTATCTGTACCTCAACCCATTTTCCCTCGGGGCCCATAACTGTAACATGCAGGGCCTCATAGCCATTTGGCTTTGGTCGGCTTACCCAGTCACGCAGGCGGTCCGGTTTTGGCAGATATGAATCGGTGATCATGGAATAAATGTTCCAGCATTGTGTTTTTTCTGGCAGGTCAGGTATTGGCTCAAATACTATCCTTACTGCAAGAACATCATAGATCTCCTCGAAAGGAACATTTTTTGCCTGCATCTTCTTCCATATGGAGAATACGGATTTTGGCCGGCTGCTGATATCAAATTTATACCCTGATTCTGATAACTTACCTATAATGGGGAATGAGAATTTATTCAGAAAGGATATGTATTTTTTTTGACTTAACTTAAGCTTTGAAGCAATATCTTCATAGATCTGTGGCTGCCTGAATTTAAAACTGAGATCTTCGAGCTCGCTTTTAATGGCAAACAATCCCAACCGGTGAGCAAGTGGTGCATAAAGAAAAATTGTTTCACCGGCAACCTTCATCCTTTTATGCTCGGGTAAAGAGTCGAGAGTTCTCATATTATGAAGACGGTCGGCTATCTTGATAAGGATGACCCTCATATCGTCAGAGAGTGTCATCAGCATTTTTCTGAAATTTTCAGCTTGCATTGACGAAGAGCTTTCCTTATCGTATGTACCTGAAATTTTTGTAAGACCATCAATCAGTGATGCTATCTTTGGGCCAAAATCCCTCTTTACATTAACAAGGGAATAATCAGTGTCTTCAACTACATCATGAAGCAGTGCTGTGGTTATTGATTTGGCAGCGAGACCAATCTCCTGATTTACAATACTTGCAACAGCAATGGGGTGTATAATATAAGGTTCTCCCGATTTGCGACGCATGTTCCAGTGAGCTTCATTGGCAATCCTGAAGGCTTTGTCAATCATCTCCCTGTCACCTTTCTTATTGCATCTCAGAAGATTATTTACAAGTGAATCATATTCATCCTGAATATGTTTTATATCCTCCTCATCAAAAATATCCTTATTCCCCATAAATATTCAAGACAGCTTTATATGCAAATTACAAATATAGTCTTATTCGGGTAATTCTGGAAAGAGTTCATAGAGCGAAATGCGAAAATCACCTTTTGGATCTGTAAACAGTAACAGTTCCGGTTTTTGTTACTTTATTTCCGGATGGCTCCGTAACATTTAAGAACCAAAGGAAAACTCCTTCAGGAACAGGGATTCCGTTTTCAGTGCCATCCCATTTTACTGTATGATCCCTGGTCTCAAAAATATTCCTCCTCCTCAGATCAGTAATAAGCAGGTGATATTCAACCGGTGTAAATGAAAAAACAGGACTGAAAAAATCGTTAATAAGATTCTCATCGGGAGTAAACATATTGGGTACAGTGATCCGTTCAGTGACAGGTATGCAAACAGATGATGAACTACTCTCACCGGATATACCATGCGGATTCGCCGTTTCGTACGCTTTGATGATAAAACATATATCCTCTCCTGTTACAACATACATCAGATTGGAATATTGCATAGTGAAAAGAGTATCGTAAGAAGAGATTGTATACTTTTCTTCATATTCTGCGCCGGTATTGATAAATAAACCATAACTGCTTACCAGCCCCTTCCACTCTTTATATGGATTCCATGTAAGGCTTATGTCATTCTCATTCTTTTCCAGGGAGAGTACAATGTTTGTTGCTATATTCGATGTGGTTATTGCCACATCACAACTGTTAACAGCAGAGAGCCGGTAATAATTTATCTCTGAGATATCCACGTCTCCATCTGTATATGATAGTGATTCAGCAACATCTGTAAAACTTTCAATTTGCTGGAATGAACCTGATAATTCAGTTTTCCTTTCAAGGATATAGTTTTTGATCTCTGACAGGGGATCTATATTAAATGAGAGCACAATATTTTTTTCAGGTGTCACCGTAGCATAATCTGCATTTATCCATTGAGGAGGCTTCTGCATCGCTGTATTCAGACAGGTTATGTTCGAGAGGCTATAATTTCCTCCTTCGAGATTTGCCCTGATAATAAAACAATAGTGTGCATCAAGTGAAAAGTCTTCCAGTGAGAAACTGCAGCTGTCTCCCGGGATTATCCCTGCCTCAGAATAGATACCTTCATTAACCGAATATAGTATTGTGTAACTATTTACCTCTCTGGGATAAGATGGATAACTATTCCACTCAAGCCCAATATTTTTATTACAGGTATCTAAGCAGGCAGTCAAAAAAATAGTATTAAGAAAATTTGACAGGGGGCTTATATTTCCTGCAGTGTCAAAAGCTGCAACAACATAAGATACAGAGATCTCGGAGGGCTTAAGGTTGTTGTGTATATAGTCTGTTATTAATGGATTATAGATTGTATCAAGAGAATACCCTTCATCATTTATATATTCATAGACAACATACCCTGTAACATCAGGTGAGGAGCTTGCTGTCCATGAAATCTCGGCATAACCTGTTAATTGACTGATAGTTACAAGTTCCAGAACAGGAGATAAGGGAGGATTGGTATCTGGCTGGCCAGTAACCTCCACAACAAATGAGGTAAGAATAATTATAATAATACAGGGTGATATGATCCTCATTTTTATCCAGCTTTATTTCAAAAAGTAAATCAATAGTATATATAATACGGTACTGCAAAGATGTTATTTCATCCTTCATCTTTATGCAGGTTGACAAACTTAAATAAAAATCTGTGAAGCAACAGTAATGTTTCTATATTTGTATCGCTATGTTCAGGACCGGTTTTTTCAGAAAGACTTTTCATCCACCTTTTAAATTCATCGATCAGTCTAAACTGATCTACATACTTAGCTTTGTAGTCGGTCTTTTAAGCGCACTTGCAGCTGTCATTCTAAAAAATACCATTCATTATACACATCAGGTTCTTACAAAGGGAATAACCAGTGAGTCGGGTAGTTATCTCTATCTGGCATATCCTCTTATCGGTATGCTATTAACTTTGTTTCTCGTCAGGTACCTGGTAAAAGACAATATAAGCCACGGTATAAGCAGGGTACTTTATGCGATTTCCAGAAAAAAAAGTCACATAAAAGTTCACAACACATGGACCTCTATTGCAGCCTCAACACTTACTATAGGTTTTGGAGGATCGGTTGGTGCTGAAGCCCCGATAGTACTCACAGGATCATCAATAGGTTCAACTGTAGGGAGGTTGTTCAGGCTCAATTACAGGAGTATAACCCTTTTGATAGGATGTGGTGCTGCAGGTGCCATCTCAGGAATATTTAAAGCACCTATTGCCGGGATCGTTTTTACTCTCGAGATACTGATGCTTGATCTTACAATTTCATCAATAGTACCTCTTCTTATTTCATCGGTAACTGCAGCTACTGTCACCTATTTTCTGATGGGCGATCAGGTGCTTTTC
>CAZOZU010000050.1:0-9416 GCA_964584355.1 uncultured Rikenellaceae bacterium | reverse complement strand
AATTATTTTTTTATTAACAAGATCCTCATTCCATCCAATCAGTTCTTTAACAGTTCCTGATGAACTGGCACCCTGATAGGAAGTAAGTTTTACAAAAGTTATCATGGCTTTCAGATCAATTTTCCGGAACAGGTCGGCTGCAAACATAAATGCCCCGTTAAGTATTCCTACAAAGATAACATCGCTGCCCGTGAAATCGCGGTTTATCTGGAGGGCGATTTCATCTACCCTCTTTTTAATTGCTTGTTCTGAGATAAGTTCCCTGAATTTTTTATCGAGTATTCTTACTTCGTTCATAAAGATGGATATTGATACTCAAGCCGGAGCGAAAATATGAAAATAATAGTTTATTTTTGTCCATGACAGGAAGTTAAATTTAAATAAAAAATATGGAACCTCTTGTAAGTATAATAATGGGAAGTACATCGGACCTGCCGGTTATGGAGAAAACAGCACATATACTCAATGAATTCGGGATACCATTTGAAATAAATGCCCTTTCGGCACATCGTACACCTGACGAGGTGGAAAAATTTGCCAGGAGCGCTGAAAAAAGGGGAATAAAGGTGATAATTGCAGCTGCAGGAATGGCGGCTCACCTGCCGGGAGTAATCGCAGCCATGACACCCCTGCCGGTCATTGGCGTCCCGATAAAGGCTTCTCTCGAAGGTCTTGATTCAATACTATCTATACTTCAGATGCCACCGGGAATACCAGTTGCAACTGTTGGGGTTAATGCAGCCCAGAATGCAGGTATACTGGCAGCACAGATTATCGGTGCAGGAGATAAAAAAATGATGAAAGAGGTTGTAAAATACAAGGAGAGCCTTAAAAAGAAGATAGTCGATGCAAATGAAGAGCTGAAGAAAGTAAAATTCAAATACAAAACAAATTAAATACTCCCTGAAGACAAATACCCCCGGCCCCGCTGAAGCGGGACCTGCCCCCCTTGGGGTTGGGGGGTAAAGAAGCATATGAGGGGGGTGGGGTGTCAATAATTATAAATAAATATTAGCAATATCATTATCTGATATTTTTTTTGTATTTTTATAGTATATATCTGAAACATTTTGTACTCGCTGCACAAAATAGCTGTTTCGGTTTTGTTTTTGTTACTCTGCTCAACCCTCTTTGCAGGAGATCCTTATCGTATTCCTGCCGGAGCAGGTGAGACAGGGATGGGATCAGTTTGTATCACCAAAATCGGATTCTGGCCTTCTTTTCATAACCAGGCACTTCTGGCCTTTAACAACTCTTTCTCAGCCGGCATTAACTATGAAAACAAGTTCAATATCAGTGAACTAGGGACAAGAACAGCAGGAATAATTATTCCTGCAGGTAACAGTTCCCTTGGAATTCTATACTCTGACTTTGGATATAACTATTTCCGCAGGGAGACGGCAGGATTAAGCTGTGGTATATCACTTTCAGATAAAATTGCTGCCGGACTACAGATTGATTACTTTTCAGAGATAACATCTTCTGAATACAACAGGAGGCATTCCCTTACATGTGAAGCCGGTCTGCTCTTATTACCTTCCGACAATCTGAATCTGGGTATACATATTTTTAATCCGGTGCCAAATTCCCTGAGAAAATCATTCCTGCCTACAGCTTTAAGTGCTGGCGCCGGTATAAAACTCAGCAAAGTACTTTTTGCAGGTGCTGAAGCAGAAATAAGCAGTGGCAAAACACTGATAATCAGGACGGGATTTGAGTATGAAGTATTTAACAAGCTATGGCTTCGGGGAGGTTTTTGTACAGACAATACCTCTTTCAGTTTTGGACTCGGCTATATGCTCAGATCATTCCAACTCGATCTTGGTTTCGCAACTCACGAAAAACTGGGGGTTACTTCAAGTGTATCCATAGTATTTAATATTTAAAATTAATTAATAACCGCAAAGTTCTCAAAGATTAGCAAAGTACGCCGAGAAAACCAAAAAAAGAACAATGACAGAAAATGAAATATCAAATAAGATTATTGGAACCGCAATAGATGTTCATCAATCGCTTGGCCCTGGTTTATTGGAAAGTGCTTATAAAGAATGTCTTTATTATAAATTGCAGGTAAAAGGATTTTTCGTCGAGAAAGAGAAGTCTATGCCTCTGGTTTATGAGGAAGTTAAACTGGACTGTGGATATCGTATTGATCTATTAGTTAATAGACAAGTTGTGATTGAAATTAAGAGTGTTGAAGCTTTAAATGATGTCCATTTTGCCCAAACACTAACCTATATGAAATTGGGTGGCTACAAGCTAGGATTGCTTATCAATTTTAATGTCTCCCTATTGAAGGATGGAATTAAGCGAATCGTTAATAAGCTTTGAGGTAAAAATAATATTGATGTATAATATCAGAATTGAGGGTAAATTCTTTGCGTTCTTTGCGCATTCTTTTGCGTGCTTTGCGGTTAAAAAGACATTCCTCTTAATAATAACATTTATTATCAACTATTCAGTTTATTGTCAGGATGGAAAACTTTCAGATATAAGTATAAGTATTGCTGAGGAATTAGCTGCTGATGAATCAGATCCTGAATCTGCAACTTTGTTTATAGAACAACTCCATGAACTTTCTGAAAATCCTGTCAGGATAAATCTGGCTGATGAATCTGAACTGACCCGTCTCTTTTTTCTTTCTGACTTTCAGATAAAAGCATTGACTGATCACATAAAAGAATCAGGAGATATCATTTCCATTTATGAAATAGCCTCTATTCCCGGATTTGACAGGCAAACAGCAGAAATGATGAATCCTTTTATTTCTCTCACAGAAAGAATGAACGAGAGTTCCGGTAGTTTTAAATTCCGAAACAATCTTCTTACTAATTTCATAATTAAACCTGGTGAGAATGATACATCCTCTTTAGGTTCAGCATGGAAAATACTATCAAAATACAAGTTCACTGCCGGATCATTTAGCGGCAGAATAACCGTCGAAAAAGATGCCGGGGAAAAATTCCTCTCTGATAATGGAAAACTACCAGATTTTTACTCATGCAATCTTTCCTGGTCAGGTAATGGTATGGTCAGAAAAATAATAATTGGTGATTATTCAGCACGTTTCGGATATGGCACTAATGTAAATTCGAGAATGCGTACAGGATTATCACTTACATCATCAGGTTATATCTCAGCCAGAGACGAAGTAAAGCCCTATACTTCCACTGATGAAAATAATTTCTTCAGGGGTATTGCAACAGAGTTTTCAATCAGTAATCTGGGTTTCTCTCTATTTTATTCAAATAATCCTGTTGATGCAACTCTTTGCATATCAGCAGATTCTACGAGGACATGTGTTACAAATTTATACAGGTCAGGATTACATTACAGTTCTCAGCTTATGTTGAAAAAAGATGTTGTAAAGGAGACATTCTATGGTATAAATGTCAACTACAATATCTCATCAATTAGATTCGGCCTGACATGGACCGTGAACAGCTTTTCTCTTCCACTTGATTTAAAGGGTAGCGATCCGGAGGATCTTTATGGCTTTGTGGGGATACAAAATAATGTATTTTCTGTTTATTATAACACTCTGATTAACAGGCTTTTATTATTTGGTGAGGTTTCGTCTGACAGATCATTGAACTTTGCTGTATTACAGGGATTCACAGCAAGGCCGGCAGACAGGTTATCAATTAATGTTCTATACAGGCATTATTCACCTGAGTTCACAAGTTTTCATGCAGGTGCTCCCGGAAGCAGTTCATCCACCGGAAATGAATATGGTCTGCTTGGTAATTTCACCTTTGAAGCTGCTAAATACCTTTTTATAAGTGCCGGATGTGATATATCATCTTTTCCATGGCTGAAGTACAGGTGTAGTTTTCCTTCCCTGGCAAAAAGAAAAGAGATCCGTATTAAATACCTGCCTTCTGATAAAACAAGTATTGAAATATCATATAATTACAGGTTTTCAATGTCCAATATCCATAATGACTCCGGCATATCGGACATGTCAGAACAAGCAGCCAGGACATTTAAAGGTATTATAAGATATTCTCCTCTGGAAAACCTGACTCTTATAACACGATTCGATTATAAGGTTGTGGAAACAACTGGAAGCAAAGGTATGCTAATGCTGCAGGATATAAATTACAGGTTCAGACAAATTCCGGTTGCAGTATGGTTCAGACATTGCATATTCAATACAGATGAATGGAGTTCAAGAATATATACCTATGAGAATGATCTTTTATATAGTTTCAGTATTCCTGCTTTATCGGGTAAAGGAAGCCGTAACTATCTAATGGTAAAATGGGAAATAAGTGATATTGTTGAATTCAGGGTAAAATACAGGATTACTTCTATTCAATCACCTTACAACATTGTTGAAGAAGATGATGAGTTGAAGCTCCAGTTCAGGATCTGGTTTTAGAATTGCGGATTGCGGATTTTGGATTGCGGATTTATTCTTTATTTGTCAGTTGTTTTTATGTCACGAATATTGAGCTGGAGATTTCTTTTTCCACGAAATTCATTCATCTCCAGAGAATAGCATATATCAAACGGTTTATTTTTCCGGATATATTCGAAGTGGTTTGCCTGGTTAAATGCGATGGCAGAAATAATTTTTGTTCCGGATGACTCCTGGCAAAGATCCAGCTTCAGATGCTCCCCGTTTGCTCCAACCATTCTCCCGGAACCTATATCAGTAACATCTCTTGACACAAATAATGGTGACATGTTCTCAGGACCAAAAGGCTGGAACTGGTTCATAACATTATAAAATTCCTCGTTGATCTCTGAAAAGGATAATTCAGTGTCGATCAACAATCTCGGCAGCATCTGTTCTTCTGTTATTGTGTTTTTGACATAATCCTCAAACCTCTCCATGAAAGGCTGAATATTTTCCTTTTTCAGAGTTAGTCCTGCAGCAAACATATGTCCTCCAAAACTTTCAAGAAGGTCGCTACATGCTTCTATAGCCTGGTACAGATCATAACCCTGTACCGATCTTGCCGAACCTGTTGCAAAACCATTTGACTCAGTAAGAATCACTGTTGGCCTGTAATAAGTTTCGATAAGACGTGAAGCAACAATACCGATGACACCCTTTTTCCATGATGGATTGAATAAAACAGTTGTCATTGCATTTGTGTTACGATGATCTTCCGATATCATCCTCATGGCTTCAGTGGTTATCACTCTGTCAACAGTTCGCCTTTCATTATTATAATTATTTATCTCCTTGCTCAATCCTGTTGCCAGTTTTGTATCATTTGAAATAAGCAATTCAACTGCACGGCTACCGGTTTCCATTCTGCCTGCAGCATTTATTCTCGGACCCAGCTTAAATACAATATCTTCAACCGTCAGTGCTCTTGTCACTTCAGCTTCCCTTATTATTTCCCTAAGTCCTGTCCGGGGAGATTCATTCAGCTGCTTCAGACCAAAATAAGCCAGAACTCTGTTCTCTCCCGTTATGGGTACAATATCGGATGCAATACTTACTGCAACAAGGTCAAGGTAATTAACGATATTGCTGAATGGCATTCCCTGTATCCTTGAATATGCATGTATCAGTTTAAAGCCCACACCACATCCCGACAATTCTTTATAAGGATAACCGCACCCTGGTTGCTTTGGGTCGAGAACAGCAAGTGCATCCGGTATCTCCTCTCCCGGGAAATGATGGTCGCATACAATTACATCCAGTCCCTCCGTTTTCGCATACCTTATTTTTTCAACAGCTTTAATTCCACAGTCAAGTGTGATAATAAGTTTGCATTTACTTCTGACAGCAAAGTCAATACCCTGTATCGAGAGTCCATAACCCTCCTTGTATCTGTCAGGTATGTAATATTCAACATTTGAGTATTGTTCTTTCAGAAATGAATAAACAAGAGCCACTGCTGTTGTCCCATCAACATCATAATCGCCGTATACAAGTATTTTTTCATTTTTTTTGATAGCTGTTGACAGGTGATCGACAGCTATATTCATATCCTTCATCATAAAAGGATCATGAAGGTCATCAAGACTTGGATTAAAAAAAGCATGAGCCTCTTCAGGAGTTGTAATAGACCTTTGAACCATCAGGTTTGCCAGTGATTCCGAAACACTTAACGCAGCAGAAAGTGCTTTTACAGTAGCAATCTCTCCCCTCTCTTTTATTATCCATCTTTTTTCCATTAGTTTTTCATATTAGTCCAGTTAAGGTCAAACACCTCTCTGATCTTTTCTCGTACAATAGCCTTGACTTTATCAATATCCTGTTTGGCTCCAAGCTCTTTTTCCAGTGAGGTTACTCCTTTATCTGTAAATCCACACGGATTTATATGATTGAAATATGTAAGGTCGGTGTTTACATTAAATGCAAAACCGTGCATTGTAACATACCTGCTTGCTTTAACTCCTATGGCACATATTTTTCTTGCCCTCTCTTTTACATCCGGTTCAATCCATACACCTGTGCCTCCTTCCAGCCTTGCTGCCGACAGGTTATATTCACTTAGTGTTTTTATGATAGTCTCTTCGAGCCGGAATATATACTCTTTAAGACTTATCTTCATTATTTCAAGGTCAAATATCGGATATCCTACTATTTGTCCCGGGCCATGATAAGTGATATCCCCGCCCCTGTCTATCCTGAAAAACTTTGCATCTCTGGCTCGTAACTGTATATAGTCGAGCATCAGATTACTTTCAGAACCACTTTTCCCTAATGTATAAACGTGAGGATGTTCTACAAAAATCAGGGTGCCTGGTTGACGTTTTGTCCCTGAATCACCAGCATTTTCCCTCTCTTTTTTACCAACAATAAGTTCCTTGAATATAGTTGCCTGATAATCCCAGGTTTCCTTATAATCCATTAAGCCAATATCCTCATATTTAACACTATAGCTCAAATTTATCTCTCCGATTTTTATGACACAAGATAATGAAAATTAGCGAGCCTTAGCCTTTACATGTTTTTCTGCATGAAAAGATGATCGTACAAGGGGTCCGCTTTCAACGAATTCAAAACCGTTACGAAGAGCCTTCTTCCCGTACTCTTCAAATTTTTGCGGAGTAATATATTCAACCACTTCCATATGATCTTGAGAGGGTTTAAGGTATTGCCCCAGTGTCAGGATTTTGCACCCTGCATTTACAAGGTCATCCATAGTCTCATATATCTCATTTTCATTTTCCCCTAATCCGAGCATGAAACCCGACTTGGAGATTTTCTTCTCCTGAGAAATATATTTTATAACGTTAAGACTTCGTTCATATTTTGCTTTTGTTCTGATTAATGGAGTAAGTCTCCTTACAGTTTCGACATTATGTGAGATGACATCAGGTTCTGAATCAATTATTTTTTTAACATTTTCCTGTTTCCCGTCAAAATCAGGTATAAGGGCTTCCAATGTTATTCCGTTATTTTCCTTTTTTATTCTCCTGATAACCTCTGCCCAGAAAGAGGCTCCTCCGTCAGACAGATCATCACGGTCGACAGAAGTAATAACACAATGTTTTAATCCAAGCAGTTTGATTGATTCTGCAAGACGTTGCGGCTCATTATTATCAGGTGGCAGTGGTTTGCCGGTTCTTGTATTACAGAATTTACATGCCCTTGTACAAATATCGCCGAGTATCATAAAAGTAGCTGTTCCGGCATTCCAGCATTCTCCTATGTTGGGACAG
This sequence comes from uncultured Rikenellaceae bacterium, assembly GCA_964584355.1. GTDB lineage: Bacteria > Bacteroidota > Bacteroidia > Bacteroidales > VadinHA17 > LD21. Next base: position 1,781 of record CAZOZU010000050.1, on the reverse strand, counting down.
TTCCCGCTGGTACAGATCGTATTAAGATGGTTGGTTTCAACAAGTCTTTTTACCCGGGAATAATTCTCCCCGCTTGCTCTCTGCATTTTAAGCCATCCCGGTAATCTTTTGCCCTTTTGCATCATTTTATTAAATTCCTGCAAAGGTATAAAAACTCCGTTTACCTGTTTATCTCCATTGTTCTCTGTCAATAAAAAAAAAGCACAGAGTTCCACAGAGAAAAATATTATATTTGTTAGACCTCAAATTTTAATTTTTAAAATGATAAATTATGGCAACCGGTGAATTCAAAAAAAATCCTAACTGCCAGATAGTTATAGGTGATTTTCCCAAAGTAGGTATTCGTCCAGTTATAGATGGTCGTGAACGTGGTGTAAGGGAATCTCTAGAGAAACAAACCATGAACATGGCCAAAAGTGCCGCTGCACTCATTTCAAAAAACCTGAAGTACCCGAATGGCAAAGCTGTGGAATGTGTCATAGCTGATACTACCATTGGCGGTGTTGCAGAAGCAGCTGCATGCGCCAATAAATTCTTGAAATCGGGTGTTGGTGTTAGTCTTACGGTAACTCCCTGCTGGTGCTATGGAAGCGAAACAATTGATATGGACATCTTAATGCCAAAAGCAATATGGGGCTTTAACGGTACCGAGCGTCCGGGAGCTGTTTATCTCGCTGCCGCACTGGCCGGACATACCATGAAAGGATTACCCTCTTTCGGTATATACGGACATGATGTACAGGATGCAGGAGATCAGACAATCCCCGATGATGTAAAGGAAAAAATACTGCGATTTGTTAAAGCAGGCCTTGCAGTATCATATATGAAAGGTAAATCATACTTGTCGATGGGATCTGTCTCAATGGGTATTGCAGGATCGATAGTAAGAGAGGATTTCTTCCAGGAATACCTCGGAATGAGAAATGAATATATCGACATGAGTGAATTCACACGCAGGCTTAATGAGGAAATCTTTGATAAGGAAGAATTTAAAAAGGCACTTGCATGGACAAAGAAATATTGTAAGGAGGGTAAGGATATAAATGTGAAACCCAAATCAAGAGCCAGAAAGAATGAAGAATGGGAAATAGTGATTAAGATGGCCATGATAGCACGTGATCTTATGGTTGGAAATCCAAAACTTAAGAAGCTTGGTTTCGGAGAAGAGTCTCTCGGACATAACGCTATCCTGTCTGGATTCCAGGGACAGCGTCAATGGACAGATCATATGCCCAATGGTGATTTCCTTGAAGCAATTCTTTGTTCTTCATTCGACTGGAATGGAATAAGACCTCCTTATCTTGTTGCTACTGAGAATGATGCAATGAACGGAGTGCCAATGCTTTTAGGATATCTTCTTACAAATACTGCCCAGATGTTTTCTGATATACGTACTTACTGGAGTCCTGAAGCAATAAAGAGGGTAACAGGTGTCAAACCATCCGGACTGGCTGCCAAAGGGATTATTCATCTTATCAATTCCGGAGCATCATCTCTTGATTTCTCAGGAAGAGAGACACGGAAAGGTGAATCATGTATAAAGCCTTTTTGGGAAATAACAACAAAAGATGCTTCCGAATGCCTGAAAGCTACATTGTGGGAACCTGCCAATATAGGTTATTTCAGAGGAGGTGGATTTTCATCCCAATTCAATACAAAGGGTGTAATGCCTCTTACAATCTCACGTGTTAACCTGGTAAAAGGACTGGGGCCGGTACTTCAGATCGCAGAGGGCTGGACAGTGGAACTTCCTGCAAAAGTCCATAAGATATTGACTGACA
>CAZOZU010000049.1:0-9453 GCA_964584355.1 uncultured Rikenellaceae bacterium | reverse complement strand
CGTTTATTGTACTTACTGAAACCAATTATGAAAAGGATAAGTCAAATTCGGTATATAATTTCATTAATCTTCTTCTCGGCAAGGATGTTGACAAGCTGGGAGAGATGCCTGAGATTTGTGCAATACCTCTTTCATACGTTGGAGAAGAAGAGGATGAATATGGATATAAGCTGGGGGCTGTATTGTCATTTATGCAGAAACATGCCCGTCTGATCATGGAGGACCCTTCAAAGACCGGAAGGAAATACCTCAAGTATTACAATGAAAATGTCCCCGCAATAAAGGGGAAAACCATTCTTGTAAAACAGGAAGATCTCTCTCCGGAAATCAACACAATCAGCAAGATAAAGGCTGTTTATTCGAACAAAGTTGAAATTGTACCCGAAGAAGAGATAGTTAAAGCCATTGAAGAAAAGGCTCCTAATACATTGATTCTTCATAAGGTATCACCTGTAGGTGAAAATGTCAGAGAAGGATACTGTTTTAAAATGCTTATCGGTACAGATGATGCTAACATGTATTATTACGATATGCATTCAATAGATAAAAAACATCCAAACGGATTTCTTGACTCCGATTTAAAACGTCTTGCAAGGTTTGACTGATGCATCATTAACCTTATTATATCGTCTTTCTAATAAACTGAAAATAATATGGAAGAGATTAGAGAATATTCTGAATCAGAAAGGAACTGGGCTATGCTCTGCCATTTGTCAGCATTTGCCGGTTTCTTTTTCCCCTTTGGATCGATTATTGGGCCACTTATCTGCTGGTTATCAAAAAAAGACGAATCGTTCTGGGTTAATGAAAATGGTAAAGCATCAATGAACTTTCAACTTTCTATGCTGCTCTACATTGTACTGGCTATTCCACTTTGTTTTATTATCATAGGAATTCCCATAATAATATTTTTGGGTATATTGAAAATAATCTGTGTGATAATTGCAAGTATCAAGGCTGCAAAAGGCGAAATATTTAAATATCCCATTTCTATACCATTTATACAATAGCATAGAGTGTGGAGTGACTAAAGTGACTAGAGTTAAAGGTTTTAACTTTAGCTCACTGAACATTTCTCAAATACAATTAATTCCTGAGAATCTGCAGATTTTCAGGAATTTTTTATAACTTACTTTGTCATTAAGTCAAAAATGTCATGGGAACAGATACTAAAAAGAAAAAGATCAAGGTAGAGACCTTTAAGAAGAAAGATCTTTACCACGATATCCAGCCAGAGAAAAAAGAAAGACTTGGCAGAAAAGAGTATGAAAAATTACTCCGGAAGCTGGAAATCGAGATGGTGAAGCTTCAGGAGTGGGTGAAAGCCAATAAGCTAAAGGTGGTTGTTATTTTTGAAGGCAGGGATGCTGCCGGCAAGGGAGGAGTAATAAAAACTATTTCGGGGTGTCTGAATCCAAGAATATGCAGAATAGTAGCTCTGGGTATACCCACTGAAAAAGAGAAAACCCAATGGTATTTTCAGCGATATGTGACACAATTACCGGCAGGAGGTGAAATCGTTCTTTTCGACAGAAGCTGGTATAACAGGGCAGGTGTGGAGAAAGTAATGGGTTATTGCTCAGATGAAGAATATGAGGAATTCCTGAGATCCTGCCCGGAATTTGAGAAAACGCTCATAAGATCACGTATTGTATTAATTAAATACTGGTTCTCTGTTAGCGACAAGGAACAGGAGAACCGTTTTCAGGACAGAATTAAGGATCCTACAAAACGGTGGAAAATAAGTCCCATGGATGTAGAGTCGCGCGATAAATGGGTCGAATATTCCATGGCAAAAGATAAAATGTTTTCATATACCGACACCAAACAATCACCTTGGTATGTGGTTCATGCTGATAATAAAAGAAGAGCCAGGTTAAATACTATCGATCATCTGCTCACACTTATTCCTTATAAAGATCTGACACCAAAACCATTTAAACTGCCTCCACTGAAACGGGATGTAGCTTATGTCCGACCTCCGGTTACCGACCAGACCTTCGTCCCGGAAAAGTATTAGTCAGTCGTAAAGTCTATAGTGTATGTAAAATCGTTGGATGTGCTTTACAGACTTTTGACTTTATGCACTTTCGACTATTTTTTTCTTACTTTTGTCTTTTATCTTTTGTCTATTCTTATGGCCTCTAAACCCTCCATACCCAAAGGAACCCGGGATTTCTCAACTGATGAAATGCAGAAACGGGAGTTCATTTTTGATACCATAAAAGAGGTTTTTAAATTATATGGTTATCAGCCTATTGAAACTCCTGCAATGGAGAATCTTACTACTCTTCTGGGCAAGTATGGCGACGAAGGGGATAGATTATTATTCAGGATACTTAATTCAGGTAATTTCTTATCAGGAACAAATGATGAGGATCTCTCTGGAAGGGATACAGGAAAACTTACATCTCTGATTTGTGAAAAAGGCTTGAGATATGATCTTACAGTGCCATTTGCACGATATGTTGTTCAACACAGGGATAATATAACATTCCCTTTTAAAAGATACCAGATGCAGCCTGTTTGGAGAGCCGACAGGCCCCAGAAAGGAAGATATCGGGAATTCTTTCAATGTGATGTCGATATAATTGGAAGCAACTCGTTACTTAATGAGTATGAGTTAATTAAAATAATTGACGATATCTTTGCCACGTTAGGAATAAGGATTGTGATCAGGATCAATAACAGGAAAATATTACTTGGTATTGCAGAATATATAGGAGAGCGGAGCAAGATAACAGATATAACAGTTGCTATTGATAAACTCGATAAAATCGGCATTGATGCTGTCAACACTGAACTGAGGGAAAAGGGGATCTCTTCGTCAGCAATTAAAAAGCTTAATCCGTTAATGAAACTGAAAGGCGGTGTTAATAAACAACTGGTAAAGCTCGAAGAGATTCTTACCGGTTCAACAACAGGAATAGAAGGCCTCAATGAGCTGAAAACTCTTTTCTCATATATTCAAAATGCCGATCGGTCAGCTGCTGTTAATTTCGATATCACACTTGCCCGGGGACTTGACTACTATACCGGTGCAATTATTGAAGTCAAGTCAATTGATTTTGATATTGGCAGTATTTGCGGAGGTGGCCGCTATGATGATCTTACCGGTATTTTTGGGCTTGAAGGAGTATCGGGGGTGGGGATCTCATTCGGAGCCGACCGTATTTATGATGTCATGAGTCAGCTCGGGCTGTTTAAAAAAGTAACATCCTCACCAGTTGATATACTTATCCTGAATTTTGGCGATGAGGAGACAAAATATGCACTTGGGATACTGCAGCAGGTAAGGAAACTTGGTATTAAAGCTGAACTATATCCCGATGCCGTAAAGCTTAAAAAGCAAATGTCGTATGCCAATTCCAGGGGTATACCCTATATTATTATTGCCGGTGAAAATGAGATCAGGGAGAATGAGATAACAATCAAGATAATGTCATCAGGAGTACAGGAAAAAATACAACTGAAAAATTTTGATACTTATTTCCTTCCCATTATTAATAATCAGACCTGATTATTGACAATCTGCTTATAACAGAATTCATCTCTGGATTTCCTGACGTCTCCCCTGTAGCTCATTAAGCAATTGCTGCCTGAATTGATTTTCTGCCTGGTAAAGCTTTAATACCTTTGTTAATATCACTTTTAAGGAGCCGGATTAGTACTTTATCCTCATCAGAATGGCTCAAATAGAAACTGTTTTTATCTTAGATGTAAGATAATGTAAATGGTTTAAAGTTAATTATAACTTTGTACTATATCCAATAAGAAACTGATGGCTCTTCAGTGCGGTATAATAGGAATATCAAATGTAGGAAAAACAACAATCTATAACTGTGTTTCTAATACCAGAGGTGAAACTCATTCTTTTGTTTTTACAGCTGCAAAATCGAATATTGGTATTGTGCAGGTTCCTGATGAAAGGTTGTACGAGATTGAAAAACGCTATGTTACAAACAAAGTTGTTCATACTACAGTTGAGTTGGTCGATATTCCCGGTTTGGTTAAAGGATCAGAAAGGTCAGAGGGAGGGGGCAATAAGTTTCTTGGTGACATACGTAACACGGATGCACTGATACATGTGCTCAGATGTTTCGAAAATAAATCATTACCTCATATCGACGGTACAGTTGATCCTGTAAGAGATATTGAAACAGTTGATCTTGAGCTTCAGGTCAGGGATATTGAATCGATAGAAAAAAAGATTGAACGTCTGAAAAAGTTATCTAAATCGGGTGATAAGGATGCAGCTCATGCCATAGAAGTCCTTAATCGATACCATGCTCATATTGAAAACTTTAATAATGCCAGAACTCTTGATGTAAAGGATGAAGAAAGAAGATACATTGATGATCTTTCACTTCTGACAATGAAACCGGTTATGTATGTGTGTAATGTTGATGAGGAATCAGCTGCCAGGGGGAATCATTACTCTGAAAGGGTAGTAGAGTCCCTTAATGACAAAAATACCGAGATACTCATTATTGCAGGAGCCCTCGAAGCAGAGATAGCTGAACTTGAAAATATTGAAGATCGTCTGGCGTTTCTAAAAGATGCCGGTCTTCAGGAGCCGGGAGTGAATAAACTGGTTAAGGCAGCATACCGGTTGCTGAATCTGGAAACCTTTTTTACGATGGGACCAAAAGAGATCAGGGCATGGACAATAACAAAAGGAATGACTGCCTCTCAGGCAGCAGGTGTGATCCACAGTGATTTTGAACGCGGATTCATCAGGGCTGAGGTGATGAAATATAATGACTTTGTTACTCTTGGTTCTGAACATGCCTGTAAAGAGGCTGGTAAGTTTCATGTTGAAGGCAGAAATTATGTCGTCGAAGATGGTGATATACTCTTTATAAGGTTCAATGTATAGTATAAACAATGAAAGTAAGGTGGCTACTGATAGTAATTCTTTTTTTGTTGATTGTGCAGGTTTCCCGGGCCCAGGAAACAAAAAATGACAGCCTCTTGCGTGAAGAGATTATCACTTTTGGACAGGCCAGGGTAAAAACAACCTTTTCAGGTAAAGCAACAATAGAAGATCTTTCAAAAAATGTTTCTGTAAGTACGGTCAGTGATAATCATGCTGAAATTGTCCTCTCACCCCTGACCCTCGATTGGTTTATTTTACAGAAATATGACTATGTTATTACCGAGCGGCCTGATAGTAAGTCTATTACAACAGCACCTGATGTAATCCATGCTATGGAGTGGGATAGTTACCCTACATATACCCAGTACGATTCCATCATGAGAAGTTTTGCAGAGTTATATCCGTCAATATGCTTACTTGATACTATAGGAACCAGTATATACGGCAAGCTGGTTTTGGCCGTAAAAATATCAGATAATGTAAATATTGATGAGGACGAGCCTGCAGTGTTTTATACTTCAACAATGCACGGAGATGAGACAGCAGGTTTTGTATTAATGCTTCATCTCATTGATTATCTTCTTGAGAATTATGGTTCCAGCAACAGGATCAATGAGCTTGTTGATAATCTTGAGATATGGATTAATCCCCTGTCAAATCCTGACGGAACTTACCTTACAGGCGATGTCATTACTAATCCAACCAGAAGTAATGCCAACGGATATGATCTGAACAGAAACTTTCCTGATCCTGGTATAACTAATGTTATAAGGCAGAAAGAGACTATTGACATGATGAAATTTATGAGCGAACATCGTTTTGTTATATCTGCCAATTTCCATTCAGGTGCCGAGGTTGTTAATTATCCATGGGACAGATGGTCGCGACTGCATGCCGACAATGACTGGTTTTATGATATCAGCAGGGAATATGCTGATACCGTACATCTATATTCGCCCACAGAGTATATGAATGATCTTCAAAATGGAGTTACTAATGGTTATGCCTGGTATTCTATACGCGGAGGACGGCAGGATTATGTAACATATGAATTACAGGGAAGAGAAGTAACCATAGAGCTTGTTAACTCTTATGTTACTCCAGCCGATCAGCTTGATCCATTATGGCAGTACAACCGGCGCTCCCTGCTGGGTTACCTCGAAAATGCAATATATGGGATACATGGGATTGTAAAGGATGCAATAACAGGCGATCCGGTTGCAGCCAGGATATTTATCAATGGACACGACCAGGATAGTTCTCATATTTACAGCGATACTCTGTCAGGCTGTTTTACACGACTTCTCACACCCGGAACATGGGGCCTTATGTTCACAGCGTCAGGATATTACGAAACTGAAATTACAGATATCGTTGTTATTGAAGGAGAAGCAACGGAGATAGTTGTTGAGATGACACCTGTGGTTAGTCCCGTTGACACCATTCCCACACCCTCCCTGATAATATATCCCAACCCGTCAGATGAATATATTAAAGTCATTCTTCCCCAACGGCAAAAAGGGATAGTGAATATCAGACTATACAATCCGCAGGGATTTAAATTTTCAGATTATGAGGAAGATACTTCAGAAGGCTATCCCCTCCATATCGATATAGCCGGATATGCAGCAGGAGTTTATACATTGACAATCACCAATAAAGCTACAGAGTTTTCCGATATCGGTCGTTTTGTAATTTTAAGGCATTAGTAATATATTTCCCGGAATCATTTCCTGTACTATTGGTTCTGTCATTAAAAAAATTACTTTTGGAGCTTTATTCTGTATGTACAGGTAATGAATACAATTATATTTTTATGAGAATAGAGAGTCTGAAACGAGTTTTGGCACCTGTTTTTATTATACTGTCTGTTTATACAGGATTAGGTGGACAGGGTGCTTATATCCCTCCTGAAAAACCAAAGCTTATCGTTGGTATCATTGTGGAACAATTAAGATATGATCAGATTGCAAGGTTTTCAGACAGGTTTGGCGAAGGAGGCATAAGACGTCTTTTAAATGAAGGCACCTTCTATCAAAATGCAGCTTACCAGTATATTCTAACCCAGTCAGCTCCAGCTCATGCCACCATTTCTACCGGTACAGAACCGGCCTGGCATGGGATTACATCCAACAGCTGGTACCTCCCGCTAAGGAATGATCTTATATACTGTACCCAGGATCCCGGCATCGATCCTGTCGGTGGAGGGTATGAATCAGGACTTCATTCTCCTGTTCACCTTCAGGCATCTACTTTCACAGATGAGCTCAAAAAGGCAACTCGGAAAAAAGCAAAGGTTTTTGGTATTGGCCTTAAAGAACATGCTGCTATTCTATCAGCAGGACATGCTGCAGATGCTGCCTTCTGGTACGATAATAGTACCGGCAACTGGATCTCCAGCACATGGTATATCGATTCCCTCCCTTCCTGGATTAATGATTTTAATGCAATGAAATACCCTGAGGCCTATTTGGCTAAAAACTGGGATCTGGCGGGGCCTCAGGAATATTATTATGATTGTGTATCTGACACAAGTATTTTTGAAATAGGGTATGGTGGGCGGAATTATTTTCCTTATGATCTTAAAAAGATAAGAAATGAAAGACTTACAGAACATCAGGATGATATGTCACTTCTCAGGGAAACACCATTTGGAAATACATTTACAACAGATCTTGCTAAAAAACTTATTGAAAAGGAGAGACTGGGTAAGGATGATATAACTGATGTTCTGACAGTCTGTTATTCATCTACTGATTACATAGGACACATGTTTGGTCCATCTTCATTTGAAATGGCCGATGCAATATTAAGGTTGGACAGGGAAATTAGAGATCTTATGTCCTATCTTGTTGATTCTGTGGGCAAAAGAAACATTCTTGTATACTTTACATCATCTCATGGTCTCTCGGAAACACCTGGTATTCTGGAGATTAATCGTATTCCGTCAGGTTATTTCAGGCCGGAACAGGCTCTCTATCTTCTCAGGAGTTATCTTAAGGTTTTGTATGGCGAGGGTGATTGGGTAAAAGGATACATCGGGAATCAGCTCTATCTTAACAGGACACTTATTGAAGATTCAAAAATATCTCTGGAGGATATCCGGAGAAATGTAGCAAGATTCATGGTCCAGATGTCGGGAGTTAATTTTGTATATCCTTATTCTGATCTGGGAATAAATAATTTCGGAAATGAGAATCTTAACAGGATCATTAACAGCTACAATCCCCAGAAGTCAGGTGATATAATAATTACATTTAAACCAGGCTGGGTCGAATCCAGCACCGATAATATTACAGATCACAATTCGTCGTATGAATATAATTCACATGTTCCGCTTATCTGGTATGGATGGAGTGTGGATAGAACTTCAGTTAACAGAACAATAAATCTCACTGATATTGCACCTACATTGTCATCATTAATTAACATACCTTACCCGAATGCCTGTACAGGAAAGCCCCTGTTTGAATTGTTCAGGTGATCCTTATTTTATCTCTTATGGCACATGCATCTGCCAGAAGATCCGGATCATTTTCACAGCCGTTTCCTAAAATAAGAAGATCAGCCCCGGCATTGAATATATCTTCAACCTCTTTTTCGGTTTTTATCCCTCCACCAACGGCAAGCGGGATAGATATATTTTCCCTCACAGATCTTACTGTGGCAGCTGGTACAGGATGTACAGCACCACTTCCCGCTTCAAGGTAGATCATACTTAATCCCAGCATTTCACCTGCAATTGCTGTGGCAACGACAATGTCGGATTTATCGGACGGAATAGCTTCTGTCTGGCTGATATATTCCACTGATGTTTTTGACCCGCAGTTTATAAGGATGTAACCCACGGAAATCAGTTTCTCTCTTACGTCCTTGAGGTATGGAGCTGCAATTACATGGTTGCCGATAAGCAGTTCAGGGTTCCTTCCGGAAATAAGTGAAAGAAGCAATATAGCATCAGCTTTATGGCTTAACTGAAGCAGGTTACCGGGGAAAAGAATTACAGGTATAGTGCAGAACTCTCTGATGATATCAATAAGACTATCAATACTGTTGAAAGTAAGGCTCCCTCCTGCCATAATATAATCAGCCTTACAATCTGCAGCCACTTTCAGGATCCGATGAAGAGAGTCGCCACTGGCTTTATCGGGATCGAGAAGTAGTGCTATGCTTCTTTCCTCTGGAAATTTGTTTGATCTCATAGTTCTTTTTTGTCCACACTATAGCATAATTATCATACCTGGAATAGTATAGATCAAAGGATTCATTTATTCTTCTTGTATGTACTGCTCCTCTTATCTCGCCTGAATCCTTTATGTCGAATGGTTCAATTGTAATATTTCTCCTTATGCTTATTCCCTCTTTGTCACATATTTTGTATAGAGCCTCTTTTGCACACCAGTGAAGATAAAGATGATAATGCCTGTTATCTTTCTCTTTGGTTATTTTCTCATGTCTGTTGATGAATTTAAATGCAATTTTTCCAATGTTTGCACTCATGTATTCTAGGTCTATCCCCACCTTTTCATTGACACTGCATAATATGGCTGTCAGTTTATTTGAGTGTGAAATAC
>CAZOZU010000048.1:0-9479 GCA_964584355.1 uncultured Rikenellaceae bacterium | reverse complement strand
GGCATCTGGGCAATATTGTACATCTGTTCACCGGCATCGTTACGCATAAGTATGTTTCCTACCTGAGGCCCGTTACCGTGAGTCAGAACAAGATCATAACCTTCCCTGATGAGGAATATGAGATTCTCGAGTGTTTCAGAAGTATTATCTTCCTGCTCATCAATAGTACCGGCCTGGTCATCTCTTAAAAGTGCATTTCCACCAAGTGCAATAACAGCTAATTTCTTCCCCATAAATATTTACCTGGTTTTAAAAGGAAATAAAGCTATTAAATTTAGATCAATTTATTCTGATAAACTTAAAAACAAATTTATAAAAGGTTTATAAAAAAATAATTCAATTAAAAGTCCTGAAAAAATTATCCGGGAAATTGAAATTAAAAAAAAATGTTACATTTACATAATTCAAAAAAATAGGTTTGTGAGATTCAGATCCGGGTTAATAATTGCAGTAATATTAACAATAACGGGGTATTCCTGTAAAGAAAAAGGCAAAATTGATATTGATGAGGGTGAGATTCATTATTCCATAGAATATTTGGATAATACTAATATCATTCCCAAGGATTACATGCCAAAAAATCTCATTGTCTACTTTAAAGATAACAAAATCCTGTTTGAAATAGCAGCTCCTTTCGGAAATGCCGGAATATTTAATCTCTCCAATCCCAAGGAAGGTATATATGATACTTATCTGAGTCTCTTGACACTAAGGTATGTCTATGCTTCGGAACCCGGTGAAATTCAACCCGGTTTTGAGGCTATGAAAGGCATGGAGTTGCACAAAACTTCACGTACTACAGTTATTTGTGGATTTACCTGTAAAAATATTGAAATTACTTTCCCTGCCGACAGGAACAAAGTATATGATATTTGGTATACAGATGAAATAAAGGTTAAGAATTCGAATGCTTCAACACCATTTCACGAGATTGATGGCGTACTCATGAGTTTTTATTTCTTACTTGGCCCTGCTGAACTTCACTGCACTGCCGAAAACATTTACAAAAAAGAGATCCCTGATAAAATATTTGAAAGAAGAGATAAGTATATCCATGTTTCCAAAGAAGAAATAAACAGGTTCATCAATAAAATGCTAAGCCTGTTTATCAGTTAAAAAATCACAACCTGGAGATAGTCAATCCCTGAAATAAATAATCAGAAATATCGTTTGCAGCATTGTTAGTCACTTCAGGTAATTGTTTATAAAAAGGATTTTCCTGTATTTAGCGAGGATTCAAAATTATTACCTTTGGTGTAAATTTAATCTGCCGTCAATGAGAAGAGGTAAGGACGATAGAAAGAAAAATAAGTCGGAGCGATCATCAAGAAATACAAAAAAGCCGAAATCACTTTTCAGTGATGAGAGGATAAGGTTTGTCTTTGGAGTTCTCATCACAGGTTTTGCATTATACCTCCTGATTGCCTGTATCTCTTACCTTTTATGGTGGAAAACTGATCTTAGTATTCCTGATTCTGATATTGTATCAGGCCCTGACATAGAGGTAAGAAACTGGTCGGGGAAAAGTGGTCACTTCCTTGCAAAGATGATGATCGGGTATGGTTTTGGTTATGGTGCCTTTTTTATTCCTCTGATTTTCGCAACAATAGGATTATATCTTCTTAATTTCCCAAAGCTGAAACTATGGGGACTTATTACCAGGTTCACTTTTGCCGTTATAATTGTCTCGCTTATCCTTGGTTATATTTTTGGTGAATCAAATGGTTATCTGATAAGCGGACCAGGAGGTGCCCAGGGATATTTACTGACCGAGTGGCTTAATGCTTTTATGGGAAAAATAGGTACCGGTATAGTGATCACCCTTCTGACAATCTCATATCTTATTTTTGCCCTTAAGTTTTCACCTTCTTCTTTTGGACTAAAAAAGAATTTTTCCGGCTTGTTCAAAAAGAGCGTACCGAGTGACCAGGATATTGAAAAAGAGCCTTTTACGACAAAAACTGAAGGCTATTCATCCGATGATGACAGTTTAGAATTCCTCATTAATGACAGAACGCAGCCAGGTGATACTACTGATACAGAAGAGGGTGTCTCCCATGGCAATGGTTCACTCATTCATGACCTTGATAATGACACTCTGCAGTCGCCTACAACAAAAAAAGTTGATATCGATATCATCAAACCCGAAATACAGGATATCCTAACAGATGAGGAGGTAAATTCACGAATGGAAAATTACGACCCGCGTCTTGACCTGTCACATTACAGATTCCCTCCTGTTTCTATCCTTAAAGAACATAAATCGCAAAGTGCTTTTGATAATAATGAGGTACTTGAAAATAAAGAAAATATTATCAAGACTCTGGGTGATTATAAGATCAGCATTAAACATATCTCTGCAACAGTAGGACCAACAGTTACCCTGTATGAGATCATTCCTGAGAGGGGAGTTAAGCTTGCACGCATAAAATCGCTCGAAGATGACATTGCGCTTAACCTCTCAGCCATGGGTATAAGGATCATTGCTCCTATACCCGGAAGAGGGACAGTCGGGATAGAGGTGCCGAATAAAAAACCTGAAATAGTATCAATGCGATCATTGATTGCATCGAAAGCCTTCCAGGAATCCAAATTTGATATAGCACTTGCCCTCGGCCGTACAATCACCAATGATCCCTATATTGTTGATCTTACAAAAATGCCGCATCTTCTTGTTGCCGGGGCAACAGGACAGGGAAAATCAGTGGGATTGAATGCTATAATTACTTCGATTCTTTACAAGAAACATCCGGCTGAACTTAAGCTTGTTCTTATTGATCCGAAAAGAGTTGAATTACCATTATACTCAAAAATAGAACGCCATTTCCTTGCTAAACTCCCGGGCGAAGAAGATGCAATAATCACTGATACACAGAAAGTTGTCAATACACTATACTCATTGTGCATTGAAATGGATAACCGCCTTGAACTTCTTAAGGGAGCCCAGGCAAGGAATATTAAAGAATATAATGAGAAATTCATATCACGCAGACTGAACCCCGAAAAAGGGCACAGGTTTTTGCCATACATTGTACTTATTATAGATGAGTTTGCAGATCTTATAATGACTGCAGGAAGAGAAATTGAGGGTCCGATAGGCAGGCTTGCTCAGGTTGCAAGAGCAATTGGTATTCACCTCATCATTTCAACACAGAGACCGACCACAAATATCATAACCGGTTTTATCAAAGCCAACTTCCCTACAAGGGTTGCCTTTCGTGTATTCTCATCCATTGACTCGCGGACAATACTCGATGTTACCGGAGCTGACCGTCTCGTGGGTAACGGAGATATGCTGATATCATCAGGGGCTGAACCGGTAAGAGTACAATGTGCCTTTATTGATACTCCTGAGATTGAAGAATTGACAGGATTCATCGGATCACAACAGGGTTATGCCGATGCAATGCATTTACCGGAATATATTGACGATAGTGAATCAGGATTGCTGGAAGTTGATCTGAAAAAGAGAGATCCTATGTTCGAGGATGCAGCACACCTTGTTGTTCAGCACCAGCAGGGCTCAACATCACTTATCCAGAGAAAACTCGCTATAGGATATAACAGGGCAGGCAGGATAATTGACCAGCTTGAAGCTGCCGGAATTGTAGGACCTTTTGAAGGAAGTAAAGCCAGAGACGTTCTCTGTACCGATATTATTGCTTTGGAACAAATTTTGAAGGATCTGGAGTAGAAGGCTATAATATGAAAATCATAACACTTATAATTACATTACAGTTTATCGTACTGTCAGTATCGGGGCAAGATGATCCTCAGGCAGTTAAGATCCTTGACAGGTTCTCCGCAACAGCTACGGGAGCTCCTTCTGTATCTATGAAATTTCTCCTGATAACTACTGATCAGATTGAAAATACTAAAGATACTATAGAAGGATCTGTAATATTGAGCAAAAACAACTATAAGCTTGAACTTCCCGACAATATTATCTGGTATAATGGTGAAACTTTATGGAGTTATCTTCCGGTTGAGAAGGAGGTCACAATAACAAGTCCTGATCAGAAGGATGATTCTTTTCAAACCCGACCCTCATCAATCTTTACAATGTATAAAAATGGCTACAAATGCAGACTTATTGAAGAGAAAGCTGACCTTTATATTATTGATCTTTACCCGGAAGATATTAAAAATGAGCTTATAAGTGTGAGATTGTCGATATCGAAACCCTCTGTGAACCTGAAAAGATTTGAGTATAAAAGAAGAGACGGAATAATAATTGACCTGGTGATCAGTGAATACAATCTTAAAGTAAATCCCAAACCAGGAACCTTCGTCTTTTCACCTTCATCATATAAGGGAGTCGAAGTTATTGATATGCGTTAAGATCTCTCCGGATAGGGAACCCTCCCATGGTATATGTTTGAGAGTCTTTTCCTGAATATTTCCTTGATATCAGAGATATTTTTATATGTTAATGGTATATTCGAGAATTGGCCATCCTGCTCCTGGATAACAATTATCCTTTCGACCATTTCTGCTATACTCTCTTCGGAATAATCATTAAGACTTCGTGATGATGCTTCAACAGCATCAGCCATCATAACTACTGCAGTTTCTTTTGAAAATGGTTTTGGTCCCGGATAAGTAAAGTCTTTTTTCATATCTGCTTTATCGGGATACATATCAAGAAACTTCTTGTAAAAGTAATAGGCTACTGTTGTACCATGATGAGTACGGATAAATTCTATTATCTGTGTAGGTATCTTATAATTTTTTGCCAGTATTACTCCGTTTTTCACATGGTTGATAATAACCTTGGAACTAAGTCGCGGATCAAGTTTGTCGTGTGGGCTGACCCCATCTTTCTGGTTTTCACTATAATATTTTGGATTGGCTATTTTCCCTATATCATGATAAAGTGCCCCGGCTCTCACAAGCAGGCTGTTGGCTCCTATAACTCTCGCGGCCTCCTCAGCAAGATTGGCAACCTGGAGCGAATGCTGGAAAGAACCGGGAGCCTCTTCAGCCAGTTTCCTGAGAACAGGCTGGTTAGTATCGGACAGCTCCAGCAAAGTGGTATCTGAAAGAAACAGAAATCTCTTTTCAAAAATCAGTATCAGGGGGTAACATAATAATATCATAGCACCATTTTCCGCTAACCGGATATAATCGGTCAGTATTATTTCCTCAATTATCCCTCCATTCATCAGATAACTTCCCAGATAGAAGATCGAATAAGTGATGATTACCATTAATGCTGTAAAAAAAAGCTGTATACGTCTGTAAATATTTACCAATGTGAATATTGCCACCATCCCTGATATAAAGTTCATCAGAACAAACTCAAAGGGATTATCCATCATAAAGGCAGCCAGGATTATTGTAATGAGCAGAATAAACAAAGCAAGACGTGAATCGTAGAATGTCCTGATCATTACCGGAATAATTGTAAAAGGGATCAGTAAAATGTAACTTGCTCCGTATATGTCTGAAAACATACGTGTTACGAGGAGAAATAAAATAATGATAGATAAAATAAATACTACCTTCCGTTGAGTTGTAAGTACTTCACTACGGAACTGAAGAAGAAAGAAATATAGTACAATGTAACATATAGTAACAACCGATATTGTCCCAATGAGCTCCAGCTTGCTTACTGTTTCTCCATGAAGCAGCACTGCAACAACTGCAGATATACTTACAACAAAGTAAAAATAGGTCAGCGCATTACCTTTTCTGACTTTTGAAAATTTCAAGATATCTGATGCAGAAGGGGACATTTAACTACATTGTTTAGCTAACAAAAATAGAGATAATTATTAATTTTACGGTAAATTGTGAATAATGCAGACATATATATGTGAGAATGTCTTTGTTCCGCTAAGGTCGGGACCCACGCACAAAGCCGAGATGTTAAGCCAGGTACTTTTTGGTGAGAAATACACTATACTTGACAAAAGCGGATACTGGTTAAAGATAGAGACTCAGTTTGATAACTACCAGGGATGGATAGATTCGGACCATCTTCAGCATACTGAGGATGATGAGAATAAAAATTCACCAGGCCATGTTCTTAACAAGTCGCTTCTTTGTTTCAAAAATGACACTACAAAGCTGGTACTTGAAGCTGGTTGTGAAATTTATAATCCTGACTTCGAAAACAATAAATTCACTATAGGCAACAATATATATACTACCGACAATAAATTCAGTGACAGCTATTTAGCTACTTCTGACTCATATGCTGACCTTGCCATAAAATTTATTAATAGCCCTTATATTTGGGGAGGTCGTATTCCCTCTGGTATTGATTGTTCAGGTTTCACACAACTTGTTTACAAGGTCAGTGGAATAGCAATACCACGTAACAGCTGGCAGCAAGCAGATGAAGGGACTGAAGTGAGTTTCATTGATGAGACTGTTCCCGGTGATCTTGTCTTTTTCGATAATGAGAGAGGTAGAATATCACATGTAGGAATGATAATTTCCAGGGGTCTTGTCATTCATGCATCGGGCAGGGTCAGAATTGACACAATCGACCATCAGGGTATTTTCAAGAAGGAGATTGGAGGATATTCACATCACCTGAGGACTATCAGGAGGATTGGTTGACTGTCTGACTGTGGTATATTGAATAATTAATTAGAATTTACGGTTTAAGTATTTTGTTTTTTACCTAGTGCCCTCTCAACAATCTCCATTATGGCATTTTCTTCCATAACAGCTTTAGCTTCTATATCACAGCATTTCTCTAATATATCTTTCACAAAATTTTTATCATCGAAGCTGCCCACATTTGTCTTGACATTCAGGAATGCACCTTTTATACATGATCGCAGAGCCAGTGCTCCTACAGCAGCATCTGTAACAGAAGAGGGATTTCCTTTTTCAATCATTTCCCTTATCAATGGAAAAGCCGAATAAGCTGTTTCCATAACCTTAAATGGTACCATAATAGCATTTCTGGTAGCCTCCTGGACAGCAATATTCCTTGCTTTTATCTCCTCTTTAGTTTTTTTCGGTAGTCGGTAAGCTTCAATAATACCGTTAAAGGCTTCAGTATCCTCATCAACGAGTTCGAGAAGTTTGTTTTGTATTTCTTTTCCCTTTGCCGCAATATCGGAAAACTCTCTCCACCTGTCGTCCCAGCCTCTCTTATGGCTTGATATGTTGGCGACCATTGTACCAAGGGCGACGCCAAGAGATCCCATATATGCTGATATTGAACCGCCTCCGGGTGCCACTGACTCAGATGCCGTTTCATTCATAAATGCCCTGAGATCCATGTCGACAAGTTTTTTATTACCTTTTTCTTTCATAACAAATTCAATTATTTTTTCTTCAGGATCAAACGGATGGATATCATTCAATCCCATTGACCGGATAGCTATTTTTATAAGCTCTTCATCAGATACTCCCACCGTCCGTTTTTGTTTTTCGAGAAAGTACTTTCCGGCATCAAGCATCGCTTTAAGAGGTATCAGTCCAACCAGTTCTGAGCCGGTAACCCTTACACCACGTGCATCTGCTTTTCTGCAAACCTCATCAAAGGCGATATGTACCGGTGTGACGGATATATTTGTAAGGTTCATTGATATCTGGGCTATTCCATATTCTTCAATATACCAGCCTATTGCCTTTACACTTTTGAGTGTGCCGGGTACATTTTTTTTATTCCCTTTCTTGTCTTCAACCATTCGCCCCTTTTCCCTGATGTCGAATGCAATTGCATTTGCTCTTCGAGTTGAGGTAGTATTGAGGTTTACATTGAATGCAACCAGGAAATCTCTGGCTCCAACGGCAGTGGCTCCTGACCGGGGATTGAATTCAGCCGGTCCGAAATCGGGTTTCCATACTGGGTCTGTTAGTTTTTTCTTTAATCCTTCATATTCCCCTTCCCTGCATTTTGCGAGATTTTTTCGCTCTTCACTGAGGGCAGCATCTTCATAGCAATAAACAGGTATATCGAGCTCCCGTCCTATTCTTTCGGCCACTTTTCTTGCATAAATGACTGTCTCTTCCATGGTGATCCCTGAAACCGGAACAAAAGGGCAGACATCTGTGGCTCCCATCCTGGGGTGTGCACCGTGATGCTTTGTCATATCGATCAGTTCTGAAGCCTTTTTAACTGCCAGAAATGCTGCTTCGGAAACTGCTTCAGGATCTCCCAAAAAAGTTACAACAGTTCTGTTTGTATCCTTACCCGGATCTACATCAAGGAGCTTTACTCCTTCAACAGATTCAATAACTTCGGTAATCTGTTTTATTACTGACATATCCCGCCCCTCACTGAAATTGGGAACACACTCGATAATTTTTTTTTCCATAATTTTTTTACCTCACCCCCCATCCCCCCTAAAGGGGGGCTATAAACCAGTACTTTTTTTAAAAAAATTTTAGGTTAAGGGTTTTAACCCCCCTTTAGGAGGGCAGGGGGGTATTCTCTACCTTTTAAGATAACTCTTTCAACCAGATTACTGCCAAAAGCATATGGCAGGAATTCATATGATGGTATTTTATTGGTAATAAACACATTAGCTACCTTACCTCTTGCAATAGAGCCATGAGTTGCAGAAAGATCCATTGCAGCAGCAGAATTTATAGTAACTGCATTTAATGCTTCTTCCGGGAGTATTTTCAGCTTTATACATGCCAACGACATCACCAGTTTCATATTTCCTGATGGTGATGACCCGGGATTATAATCGGAAGCAAGGGCTACCGGAAGACCTGCATCAATCATCTTTCTTGCTGGCGGGTCAGGCAGTCCGAGAAAAAATGCCGATCCCGGCAGAAGGGTAGGTATTGTATCCGATCCCCTGAGAGCTTCAATCTCAGTCTCTCCTGATCGTTCAAGATGATCAACGGAAAGAGCATTGTATTTAACACCGGTCTGGACACCTCCCGAAAAGTCAAGTTCATTGGCATGTATCTTTGCCTGCAAACCATATTTAACACCTGTGATGAGTATCCTTTCAGTTTCCTCTACTGTAAAAAAACCTCGGTCACAAAACACATCTATATAATCAGCAAGTTTTTCAGAGGCCACAAGTGGCAACATCTCATTAATAACAATATCTATATACTTCTCTCTGTTATTTTTGTATTCATCCGGCATTGCATGAGCACCCAGAAATGTTGCTTTGACCTCTATCGGAGAAGTCTCCTTTATTCTCTTTATCACCCTCAGCATTTTCAACTCATTATCGAGAGTAAGTCCATACCCGCTTTTTATCTCCACAGCACCTGTACCAAGGCTTATAATCTCATTTACACGTATCATGGACTGAGTAAACAATTCCTCTTCTGTTGTCTTGTGAAGCTTTTTTGCAGAGTTCAGTATCCCTCCTCCCCTTCTGGCAATCTCTTCATATGAGAGTCCGCGGATCTTATCAGTAAATTCCCTCTCACGGCTTCCTGCATAAACAAGATGGGTATGAGAATCGCAGAAAGATGGAAATACAAATTTTCCTGATGCGTCAATTACTTCAGTTTTATCATTTCCCGGTTCATTGTATTCT
>CAZOZU010000047.1:1303-9654 GCA_964584355.1 uncultured Rikenellaceae bacterium | reverse complement strand
GCCTCGACAGATGCTATAACAGCATTGATTCTCTTATTAAGGGAGAAATGTCACTACCAAAAAAAGAAAGAATGGAGGTTATTGCCATTGTAACTCCAAATGACCTTCACTATCCCTTTGCCAGGAAATTCCTTGCCAATGGTTTTCATCTTGTCTGTGAAAAACCGATGACACTTACAGTTAAGGAAGCCCTCGACCTTGAAAAACTTGTTAACAAAACCAAACTGACCTTTGCACTTACCCACACATATACCGGTTATCCAATGGTACGCCAGATGAGGGATATGATAGCAAAGGGAGTACTTGGTACTATTCAGCGTATAGATGCACAGTACTACCAGGGTTGGATAAATGCAATAATTCATGGTACAGGCAGCCGGATAACCGGTGTATGGAGACTTGAACCAAAACATGCCGGTGTAAGCAGCTGTATGGGCGATATCGGCGTTCATGCATTCAACCTTATCGAATATACGACAGGGCTTGAAGTGAAAGAAGTACTGTCAGATCTGAATCCTGTTAAGGATAAAATGAAACTGGATCTTGACGGTACTGTTTTACTCCGTTTCAATAAAAAACTCAAAGGAGTAATAAGATCAAGCCAGGTTTGTGCAGGTGAAGAGAATAACCTTACAATTGCAGTTTATGGATCAAAGGGAAGCCTGAAATGGGGACAGGAGAATCCAAATTATCTATATCTGCTGAGTGATTCTGAGCCAACAAAGGTTTATAAACCAGCACACGGATATAATAACAAAATGGCTGAAGAGAGTCATAAAATGCCGGCTGGTCATCCGGAAGGCATATATGAAGCTCTGGCAAATATTTATAAAGGAACTGCTAAATCAATCCGTAAACAAAAATTTACTCCCGGGGAGTTCCCTACAGTACATGAAGGAGTCAGAGGCATGAAATTCATACATGCAGTTGTGAACTCAAATGCAAAAGGGAATGTATGGATAAAAGTGTAATTTTCTTATAATAACAGCAGCCACAGAAGATACACGGAGAAATGTTATATTATTTCTTCTTCCTGAAAATTAAAACTGCACCTCCACCAATTACAATTAAAGCTCCTACTATTATTACAATAATGCCTGCTGAACTCTTGCCTGAAGCCTCTTCTGATAAAGACTCCTCATCTTCCACTGCATAATAGAATGTCGGCTTGGCATCAGTATCCATATTTACTGTATCCTGCTGAGGATCTGGTGCTTCCTGCGACAATACGGTCGAAAAGCCAGCAAATGCCAGCATTACAGATAATGAAAATATTATAATCTTTTTTCTCATGTGTAAATATTTTGTTATATGTTATTCAAGTGTTTCTATAAGCTTATCATATTTCTCAGCAATATCGGGATCAGTATCCCTGTAGGTATCAGCCAGAGTCCTGATGGCAGGCTTATACGAGGGATCGATAGTAAGACAATCCCTTAAAAGTTGCCGTGCTTCAAGCACATCCTTTTCAGCAATAATTTCAGCCAGTTCAACATATGCATCCTTATATTTCCGGTTTATGTTTATCAGTTTTTTATAATAACCTGATGCATCATCAGGCCTGTTTTCAGCTTTGGCAATATTACCCAGATACATAAGCGCCGGTTCAAATTCCGGATTTATTCCAAGGCATTCCTTTAATACAGAATCAGCCCTTGAAAACTGACCGTCATTATATAATCCACGCGCAAAATTATAAAAAATCATTTCATCATCACAAATTATCTGCAAAGCTTCCTCAAAAAATCCTATGGCATCACCGGTTCTGCCCTCTTCAAGTGCCCTGAACCCGTAGAAATCTGCTTTGGTAAGCCGTTCAAGTACTGCACCGACAGGAACATCGTCAGCATAAACAGTATGAATGGTATTTTCCGGCGGCCATTTCCCGTTCTTCAGCCTGAATGGAGTAATATACCTGTTTGTAACAATAGCATAATCCCAGTCAAACTGACTTCTTTCCTCGTATCTGAAATAGGAAGTTTTTATTCCCGGATAATTTCTGAATTGCCAGTCAACAGGAAAAGTAGCCTTAACAACTGCACTGTCAATTTTTTCTTTATTCAGATAATCGATAAGCCATTCTGATGCCTCTGTCTGGCCTACATAATAATAATCTGTCTCGTAATTACCATATGCACCCTTCAATCCTCCGGTAAGAATATTATAATAAAAATAGGAATATGGCCAGTTTTGAGCCATATATCTTATTGGCGGTATGGCAAATACCAAAATGAGCACAACAGGGATCAGTTTGGTATACCAGCTTTTGGCTAATGAAAAGATAAAATCGAATCCGGCAGCGGCGAACAGTATAATTGCAGGATAAACAAAAAGAAACTGACGCCAGGAGCTGTACAGATTCGATTTCTCAACCATCACAAATATTACCGGAAAGATTAATGAAAATAATACCAATCCATATATCAGGGCTTTCCTGGTTCTGATTATCTTCCCGGTGAAGGCAAATAAAGTTAAGAAACCGGTAAGGACAACAACTGGTATTGTTATTGCCATCGATTTAAGAAGATAATACCAAGGTACAAAATCTGACCAGATTACTTTTCCCTCGAAGATCTGCCTGAAGGTCGCCGGAAAATGGGCCATTACCTTGTAGGAATCATATACATTCCTCAGGGGATCCTGTAAGGCATAAGGCCATAGCAATATGCCCAGAAAATATGCAGCTCCTGAAATTAATATAATGATTATAAACAACTTAATACTCCTGTTTACACCTTCTTTTTTGTTTATGATAATATCCTGAACAGCCTTTATTAAAGAGAAAAGAAACAGGTAACATATCAACAGCAATCCTCCTGCCCTGATACTTAATGCAAATCCCATGCTGAGTGTCAGTAACAGGATATTCCCGAACCTATAACTCTCTTCATCGAATAACAGTTTCAGCATGAAGAATATCGATGCTATATATCCGAGTGCAAAGGGAATATCCTTGAGGTTATTCTGTGAATGTCCCATGAAAACAGGGGTTATCGCAAAAAGAAATATCACTATAATACCTGTTCTGTAACCCGAGAGCCATACGGCAAAAAGAGCTGTGACCAGAATAATTATCCATCCGGCAATCGAACTCATCACATGTCTGAAACTGTAGATATCTTCTATCTTGAACCAGTTGGCAAGAAATGTTACGACATTATCATAGGACTGACCATAATATTTCAGGTGTGAATCAGGGGTATCAAGAGCCGAAATATCCCTGCCATTTGTAGAGAAAAAATTAAATACTGATACCGAATGTTCATAATGTAATACTTCATCACAGGAAATTCCGGCCTTCCTGCTTAATATTATCATCATTACAAGCAGGAAGAGTGAAGCAATCCAGAAAATATATTTAAGTCCTTTTTCTGTCATCATTTTTCAGGAGTATCTCCATAGAATTTCCTGACAAAATAGACCGGACGGTTTTGCGATTCTTTATAATTTCTGAAAATATATTCACCGAGTATTCCAAGAAATACAAGTTGGACAGAGCCAAGGAAATAAATACTCAATAATATTGACGACCATCCCGGTACAGCAATTCCGGTTGCTTTTGCTATCAGGACAAATATCCCTGCTGCCATAAAAACCACGATGCCCAGTGTTCCCAGGATGAGGCAAATCCTGATCGGGAATCTTGAAAATGAGAATATTGCATCACAGGCCAGTGAAAAAAGGTTTCTCAGTTTCATTTTTGATCTGCCCTTCAGTCTTTTTTCCCTTACATATTCCACATCACCATGTTTAAAGCCGATATATAACCTTAGCCCGGGCAGGTACCGTACTTTTTCCTTCATTGACAGCAAGGCATCAACAGCTTGCCGGGTCATTACCGAATAATTGCCATAAGACTCCATGTATTTTATATCACCGATACTTTTGAAGACTGAATGAAACATCCGGGCATAGATATTACGGTTGCTACTGCCCTTTCTTCCTGTCCTCTTTGCACTTACAATATCATATTCCTCCTCACATATTTTACGGTACATTCCCGGAAGCAAAGCAGGCGGATCCTGCAGATCTCCGTCCATCATTGCCACGATATCACCTTTGGCATATTCGAGACCGGCAGTAAAGGCTGCCTGGTGACCAAAATTCCTTGACAGTGATAATAATTTTATCCTGTTGTTTTTCTCTCTGCGGGCATGTATAATCTGCAGACTCTTGTCGGTACTGCCGTCATCGACCAGGATCACTTCATAATCATCAGTGAATGATTCAATTGACTGTACAGTCCTGTCGAGGAGCTCATCGATCAGTTTTTCTTCATTATATATTGGAATGACCAGTGAAAACATATATAGATTGATAATTAATTATTTCTGCAAACGTGTCAAGGCAAATTCCACATTGTCAGACAACTCAGGATCTGATTCAAGAGATTTTATTACAGGTATGCAATAATCGGATCCCATCCAGCTTAATTCTCTCAGGATAAGCTTTTTTGCCTCATTTGTTGTTTGAGTACCCTTCAGAATCCTGACCATATCCTTTTCGAGCTTAAGAAGTTTATTCTCATCACCGGCAGCATTTCGAATCTCATTTTGCAGGAATGTATAGTATTTTGTACTCCTTGTAATATCGTAACTACCTAGTTTTTCCAAAGCTTCGCTATAATTAATGCCTTTAAAATCCGGTCTGAGAGTTGCGCCTGCCGCAGTAGGAAAATCGTAAGGTACTTCCTGTGTCACATCCCCTGATGCTACCCACTCAGCACCTCTTTGAAGTGTGACGATGAATCCCACGCTGTGCAAAGCGTTATTTTCCTTTTCATCAGGGGCTCCAAACATAATTATAAGTACTCTTCCTTTTCCTGAATTTTTTGCTAAAAGTACAGGTTCAATTGTGGGGACATAAGAAGTATCCCTGAAAAAAGCATAACTACTTCCGATTACTCCTGTCGCTAAAACTTCAGAATCTTCATCATATTTCAATGTCTTTTCAAGGACATCTTCAGGCTGAATCCACTTTTTAGGTAATTCATTTAAAACAGGATGATTGGCAGCGATTACATTGACTTCAAAGTCACTTCTTTCAGTAATGTCAACTGAATCAGATTCGGAGAATACCATATCAGATTTTGAACAGTAATATATTAGTCCTCCTCCGTTATTTACATAATCATCAAGATCAGTACTTACGGTTTCTGATAGTGCATTCCCCTTATAGTCAAGCACAACAAGATTATAATTGTTGAAATCGGGGTTAAATCCGGATATATCTTCCCCTTTTGCAGGAGCGACCATAATAACAGGACTGAACATATCGGTTTCTTCAAGTATCTGTTTTATCGCCTCTGAGCTTACCTGCCAGTTATGTTCATTCTGTCCGGTAATAATTAATGCTTTATACTGATGTGTTTGTTTGCAGGAAGATACGATAGCTAACAAAACAGTTATCAGCAAGTATATTAAATATTGTTTTTTCATCTCCTTAATTTTTAAATAGTTGGTAAACTCCATGGTTTGCGGTAAGGTCGTTTCAGCAGACGACTTGCTTTTTCATTGTTTATTATTGTCTCATTAACAGGATCCCATTTAATTGTTTGTCCTGTGGTCATAGCTATCTCTCCGAGAAGAGCAACGGATATAGCACGGTATGCGGGTTCTATTGGAGCTATCGCTTGTGTTCCGGAACGAACACTATCGATAAAATCCTGCCAGTGGTTTTCACTCTTATAAAGATGTATTTCCTCCTCTCCTATTACTTCTTTAAGTATTTCTGGATCTGATGCATTAAGTATATTTCCCCTGTTAGTATGTATCCATCCTCTGTCGCCATACCAGGTGGTGCCCATACCATGTTCCAGTCGGGATGCATTAGCAATTCTCATTTCAATTCCGTTAGCATATCGGCATAATATATCATATTCAACCGGGACATTGTAAAGACCTTCCGGGGGATATACACCTTTCCCGGATATTTCAACCGGACCTGTATGTTCCAGACCTACGCCCCAGTTGGCAATATCCACATGGTGGCCTGCCCAGTCGGTAAGTTGTCCTCCTGAATAATCGAGTATCCATCGCCAGTCCCAATGACATACTCCCCTGTATGGTACTCCGGGAGCAGGTCCCAGCCACATCTCCCAGTTAAGTTCAGGAGGGATTTCCATAACAGGAGGAGTTCCTATACCCCTGCCTCCATCAGGTAAACCAACCTCTATATAGGTTATTTTTCCTGCTCTTCCATTGATTACCAGTTCAGCTCCCCTTCTGAAATTAGTTAGTGAGCGCTGCCAACTGCCTGTTTGCCAGATGATATTATTCTTCTTTACTGCCTCTACAATTATTTGTCCGTCTTCTATTGTCCGGCATATTGGCTTTTCGCCATATACATGGAGCTTTTTCTTTATTGCCTCTGTATATATTATCCCATGCCAATGGTCAGGCAGTGCAATCGAAACAGCATCCAGTTTTTCCTTTTCCAGGAATTCCCTAAAATCACCATATATACGGCAATCGCTGTTTTTATTTGCATTGTCTACTGTACGTTTTGCCCTTTCAAGGTGATTGGTATCAACGTCGCAAACGGCAACAAACTGAACAGATTCTTTAAGGTTCAGGAAATCACGCATATTTGACGTACCCTGGGAACCTGTTCCTATGGCACCCATAACAATACGGTCGCCTGGAGCTTTTCTACCGTTCATGCCCATTGCTGAAGCAGGAATTATCTCCGGAAGGATTAATAATCCTGCAGCAGCTGCAGATGAACGTCTGATAAAATTTCGTCTTGATGTTTTTTCTTCCATACTATTTTATATTATTTGTCCATTAAATGCTGGTTTTACAGTGCTTTTTACCGGTGTTCCCGGGACAGGTGGTTCAAAGATCATTTCAACAGGACCAAATTCCAGTTTTGACGGACCAAGGTCCATATCTGATTTAAATATCTGATCCCAGGTGATAGCTTTGCCTGTATATGCTGCTGTCCTTCCCATAATTGCAGTAAGTGTTGAAAGGGCCGTTGTCTCAGCTTCATTAACATAATCACCCGTTCTTATAGCATATACCAGGTGCATATGTTCCTGAACATAGGGTGGTATGACTGACTGATTCATTGGGTTTCCGTTTTCATCCGGCGGATATTCGAAACGCCATTTAACATTGCCGTCAAGATCCCATATTGTATTCTGGCAATTTGTATAACCCTCTGTTCCCATAATCAGCTCTCCTGTTCCGTTTGCGCAACTGTCGATCTGGCGGCACATACTGTGTGAACTCACCCCGTTTCCATAGTCAAAGTCGACACTGAAGAAATCGTACTGATCTCCTGTAACCCGTCTGTGACGTCCGCCGTAACCAATTGCCCTCTCGGGATATTTGCCTATAAACCAATTTATTACATCAATATTATGTACATGAGTGTCTAATATATGATCGCCGCAGAGCCAGCAGAAATTATTCCAGTTTCGTATCATATATTCCATATCGTTCCAGCCCGGCTGACGTTCTCTGAACCATACATGATCCTGGTTCCAGTAGGCTTTTGCTGAAGTTATTCTTCCTATTGCACCACTTTTAACCTGTTTATAGGTAGCTATATAGTCTTCCTGATGTCGTCGTTGTGTACCTGTGACAACATTTAGCCCCAATGCTTCTGCCTTCTTTGCTGATGTTATTATGGAGCGGATACCGACAGGGTCGACTGCAAGAGGTTTTTCCATAAAAACATGTTTGTTTGTTTTAACAGCCTCAAGGAAATGATCTGGTCTGAACTGCGGTGGTGTTACCAGCAATACCACATCGATATCGGGCAGTTCCATTAGTTTCCTGTAGCTATCGAAGCCGGTAAAACAGTTCTCTTCAGGAATGGGCAGATCGAAAGAAGCGAATCTTTCCCTGCAGGTATCAATTTTATCCTGGAAAACATCGGCAAGTGCAATTATTTCGAGATCAGGACCTGAGCTTATGAAGTTTACCGCGGCTCCTGTGCCTCTGGCTCCGGCACCGATAAGACCAGCCCTCAGCTTTTTTCCTTTTGGAGCTCCCCTCAGAATCGGTGGTAAACCCAGCTCTTTGTTTTCCGGCATTCTTTTGCATGCTGAGATCATAGCACCTGCTCCGGCAAGACCAATTCCGGCCAGTGCTGTTCTTCCAATGAATTTTCTTCTGTTAATATTCTT
Source organism: uncultured Rikenellaceae bacterium (assembly GCA_964584355.1). Taxonomy (GTDB): domain Bacteria; phylum Bacteroidota; class Bacteroidia; order Bacteroidales; family VadinHA17; genus LD21. The sequence goes on along the minus strand of CAZOZU010000047.1, from coordinate 1,517 downwards.
CATTTGTTCTTTGAATTAAACCTTTCAACTTTTCAACCTATTCCATAATTGAGCTATCCGGTTCACACACCACCCTGAAGCCCACGTCGATACAATCGGAATACCACCAGATACTCTTGGGCATCTGAGGATCAGTAACCAGCCACTCTTTTGTCCTTGTATAATCGCGGGAAGCACTTCTGACATCCCGGGCATCGCTCTTGAATGATCCTCC
>CAZOZU010000047.1:0-1203 GCA_964584355.1 uncultured Rikenellaceae bacterium | reverse complement strand
CTGCAGGCATATTCCCATTCTGCTTCTGTTGGGAGACGGTATTTCTTACCTGTTATTTTGGAGAGCCATTGGCAATAGACATTTGCAGCATGCCACGACATCGTTATTGCAGGACGTGATCCTTTACCCCATCCCTGGTCAGGGGCACCCCATGGTGGCGTCGCTCCGCTAATGGCATCAACATCTTTACCGGCAGTAACCTGATCTTCAGTCCTGCCCTGTGTTCCGGTTGCCCTGAAAAATGCCATGTATTCATCCCATGTCACTTCAATCCTGCCTATCCAGAAAGGCGATAATGTCACCTCCCTTACCGGACCTTCGTCATCATCCCGTAATGGCTCATCTTCCGGACTTCCCATATTAAATGTTCCACCGGGCAGGGCAACCATCCCGAATGATACTGTTGTACCGGGTATCATCTCTGTAAAGTCGTTGAATTCTGTTACTTCTGTTGGTTCAGTAAAGGGTTGTCTGTCGGAGCTTACTATTACACCAAAGCTGGAATCGTGCTCGTGTATCAGGGCATTTTTATCATAATGCCCGACATATAAGTGGCAATTAATGCAGTTAAGAGGTTCCTCGCTGGTGATATAGAAAAGGTGTGCATTACCTCCATTTACTGATAACGTTACAGGAAAAAGGTTCTCATGGCATTCAATACATGAATTTTCATAGGTAAATTTTTTTGCACTTTCCAGAAGTCTTTTTTTCTGCCAGTCGATCTTTGAACTGTCTTTTATATAGTAACCATAAAGATCCTTCAGTCCGTGTTTTGCTTTTGCGTAAAGATAGCCATGACCTTCCGGGGGTAAATGACATTCGGTACAATGTATAATCGTCCCTGATGCATTATTGTAATGGGTTGAAAGCTTCCAGTTCCTGTCTGCATCCATGTGAATGTGACACGACATGCAATATTTATCGGTTGATGTTGCTTTTATAATTTTCCGCGCCGGGATAAAAAGCACAATGCAGCTTATTATCCCGAAAATAAAAAACAAGAGTTTCGCCCTTTTTCTGATTGAATATCTTTTTCGATATATATATTTCATTATTTCCCGGACAGATCAAAAACATGATAAAGTTAATTGATTACCGGAATTAATGATACTGATTGAAAAAAAATAAGACTTTTTTAACAGGATTCTGTCAGAATCTTTTAGTATACCCGTGGCAATATGGAAGCTTGTTATTGTTAAAATA
>CAZOZU010000046.1:0-9855 GCA_964584355.1 uncultured Rikenellaceae bacterium | reverse complement strand
GCGGAGCTATATCAAGACTGGCGGATATCCTCGATGGAGAAACACGTGATTATATAGCAAACCATGATCTCCTGGAAGTTGTGCGAAGTGTGAACAGAGTTCCCGCCTCATCAGGTTCGATAGGAGAAGAGGTAGGCGATACCCTTATTGATATCAATGTAGGACGACTGCAGATACAGGAGATGATCCTTAACTCATCAAATGAAAGGGCCAGTGACCTGGGGATAGTAATACTGGATGTCAGGCTGAAACATCTCAATTATGTTCCGGAAGTACAAACCCAGGTATATGAGAGAATGATAAGTGAACGTATCCGTATTGCGGAAAAATTCAGATCGGAAGGGCAGGGTGAAGCTTCAAAGATCAACGGTGAAAGAGAACGGGACCTGAAAAAGATACAGTCAGAGGCCTACAGGAAAGCTGAAGAGATACGTGGTAGAGCCGACGCCCGCGCCACAGCTATCTATGCTGCTGCATATGACCAGTCAGCTGCCGCAAGGAACCTCTACAGCTTCGTAAAATCGATGGAGACCTTCGAAAGGACATTCGACACAACAACAACAGTCATCCTGTCAACGAAAAGTGAATTGTATAAGTACCTTGTTGATTTTGACTAACAAGAAACAAATAGTATCTGTCAATACGTAAATAGCTATAAATTAAACGTATAGGTATATTTCACCATAAACGCCCTGCAAAAATATGAAGGCAGGTCGGGCACTTCGCGTGTAGGGTTGGTATTACGACCTTCATTGAATACCAGGTAAAGATCATTGCCTTCTTTAGGATTATACCTTAACCGCAGGTTTGTTATTATCTCATGTATATCATTGTTATACTGAACAAAAGCATTTACTGAAAGTTTGGTGTTCAGCATATAAAGTGCCTTGACACCAACAAGATGGTTGATCCATGTAACATTCCTTTTATTGATATCAACATAGTTAAAATTATATGTTCCGCCCAGTTCAAAATGCTTGGAGATATTCCATGTAGGTTCCATCCGAACAGTAAAATTTATTCCATCATAATATTGCCCGGTCTGGATCATGGATCTGACAAAAAATGAACGTGACATGGGAGATACAATCATAATCCTTGAGTTCAGGAATTTATAATCTCCGTCTGGTATAATTAAATTATCGCTCAACCAAAGACTGTCTCTAAGGTTTTCATTATTATAAATTATATTCACATTTGCTGTCCACTGATTTTTTGTAACGAATTCCAGGCCGGAGAAACTTGTGAAACTCATCATTGCTCCGTCATCGATATATGTTCTGTAGAATGCCCTTGAACGAAGAGAAAAACTATAAAGCTTTGAATCCTCTCCAGCCATCCATCCATAATTTAATCCACTACTCAGGGCAGTGTAATCATTGAGCATTTCAAAACCGACACCGGGATTGAAGTTAATACCAGACTGCATGTATCCAAGTTCATACCCTAGTCCTATTCTGGAACGTCTTTCCCATGAAATTGTAAAAAGGGTAGGTTCTTTTACAGAGCTGTTACTTATTGTGTCTTCAAAAGTCTGGCTCCATTTAATATCGAGATAATCGTCACCGAAAACACGGAAAATTCCATCAAGGCCATAAGCAAAATTATAGGATCCGTCAGCTCCCAGCCGGCTTGTGGCAATAGCACCGATATATGTATTATCATTTATTATCTGCCTCCGTAATCTCAGCACACCGAAGTTTTCAGAGGGTAGTATCTCATCATATGTTCCCGATTCATTCTTTTTCCTGAGAGGGGCAGTCTGCATATCCAGGAAGCCAACATCCCACTTTTTAAGTCTGCCGGTCAACCGGGCACCACCGTAAATACGGACCGGATCACCGTCATCACTCAGCCCGATACGGCGACTGTAAAAAAGGTTATCATTGCGGCCTGTAGTGAAGTCAAAAACACTTGCACGCTCAAGGAAAAAGAGCCTCTTTTCGGGAAAATAAAGTGAATACCTTGTAAGGTTAACCTGCTGATCATCAGCTTCTACCTGTGCAAAATCAGTGTTGGCGGTAAGATCCAGAACAAGATTACTGGTTAGCCCGTATTTAATATCGAGTCCTGCTTCATATAGCGGATCATTCGATTTTATATACTCTGTTCCATCATCACTGAGCTCATAAGATGTTTCAAAACCTCCCAGACCATACGGAGCTATATACAGGGGTTTACCTGATTTTACTCCGCGAAGTATAATCTCTTGTGCCTGTGATGGTTTCATCGCCGAGACGTCCCCCCAATTAGGAGGAATAGCAGGGAAAAGATCCGTTTCATTTTTTGCAGGCATCCATCTCTGGATGATAAGGCCCATTCTTACTTCTCCATTGATATCCTGAAACCTGATACTTGAAAGGGGAATTCTTATTTCCGTTGACCATCCATCAGAATCCTTTTCTGTTTCAACATCCCAGAATGTGTTCCAGCTTAAGTTCATAGGCATCTGGTTTGGAGTCCTGATATTAGCATCAGCCTGGATGCTGCCATCAAATCTCAAACCATCAGGTGTAGTAAAAAATACAACTGCATTTTCCTTATCATTATATGTGTCGAGAATAAAACCAAACCAGTCGCCCCCCATTCCTTGATAGTCTCTTTTATAACTGGCCGACCTTATCATGGAAACATCTTCATAATAGAGTTTTGCCCCGACATAGAGATATTTATCATCGTAAGCCATCCTGATATCGCACTTTTCCGAAGGCTCTTTCCCCCAAACAGGTGAAAACATAGTAGGAACAATTGGGTCAGCCACCTGCCATGCCTCTTCATCAGGCACACCATCAAAATTTACAGGTTGTGTAAGTTGATTTATTATAATAGCTTCTTTTCGGCTTGAATCAACCTGGTTGTATGAAGAAACTGTTAGTGATAAAAGAATGCTTATAAATATCAGACGGCGAAAATACACTATTCTACTATTTTAATTTCTTTGGTTGGCAAAGATATTATAAAACTGAAATGGAAAACCACTAATAAATTTCAGTTCATTTAAAAAATGTTAACAGGATAATTTTATATGGGAATTTATTTCTTTTCAGTTCTGAGGCACTTTATAATTCAGGATTTGTCCATCGGTCTCAAGTTTATCCTTTATTTCATTGTAATCGAGGTCATGAATTTGCATGTTATTATCAACAGCCATAGCTGCAATTGTCCCTGCACTCTGCCCCAGAATCATGTAAACAGGTTCCATCCTGATTGATCCGAAAGCTATATGTGAACTTGATACACATACCGGAACAAGTAAATTGTTACATTCATCCTTCAGAGGCAGGACAGCTCCCATATCTATCTGGTAGGGATGATCAGGATGCACACCGATATCACCTTCATTCTGGACAAATCCTTCAGAAGTTACATACCTCTGGATATTATGGGAATCCATTGTATATGAGCCCATTCCAATTGGTTTTGGCACCTCTCTTTTACCGAGGACATCATTTTCAGTCATAATATATTCTCCTGTCATGCGTCGGGCTTCACGCACATATATGTTATATGGCCAATAACCGTTATCAGCAAACTCATCCTTTGAATATCCCCATTTATTCATTATTTCCCTGATTTCTTCAGGAATCCGTTTATCGGTAGCTGTAAAATAGAGAAGTCCTTTCTGGTAATTAATATGTTCCTGTATTATCTCTTTTCTCCTTTCATAGGATGCGTCAGGATAATCCCAGTTCATTCCTATATTATCATAGCTGAAAGGTCCGTGGTTGTTTACATCGGTTTTCAGGTTTGGTATGGGATCATATTTATTAAAAAACTCATTCCATCTCTTTTCCGATATTCTTACAAGTAGTTCATATTGGGTCGAATCATAACCTTCAGGTTTTGTAATTGGTACTTTGTTATCAGTATGTTGTGTCAGGCAAAGTCTGAAGCAATAGGCTTGTATTTTCTTATCTCCTGAACCATTTTCACCAGGTTTCTCAGGTGAGATTCTTGGTAAGAGTCCGCTTGAAGGATCACCCGGAATTTTAAAGGGATCGATATTATCCTTAAAATAATGTCCGTGGTGAAAAACCCCTTTCTGTACACCGTTCCATTTTTCATTATAGACCCTGTTTGCTTCTCTTCCGATTGTATAAGTTACCCCTGTAGCAGCCATGAGGTCACCTTCGTATGTTGCATCAATAAAGATCTTTCCTTTAAAGACTTTTCCGCTTAGGGTTTTTATTGATCTGATTTGTCCCTCCTTTTTCATAACACCCGTTTCCCTTTCGAGCCATTCATCCCTGAAGGCAGTAATTTTATTATCTGCTATCATCTTTTCAAAAGCCTTTTCAGCAACATGAGGTTCAAAGATCCACATAGTTCGTTTTTCTCCATCGATAGCAGGACTGCCCTGACCACGATTACCATATTCCGATTGTTTTTGCCACTTCCATGCTTCAGGCTTTTGATAATGGTCATAGATAAGCTGGTAAAATTCTCTTGCCAGGCCACCGATGACTTCCTTGTTTCCTGTATCGGTAAATCCCAGTCCTGATGAAGACATTCCGCCCGGATGGATGTCGGGCGAGACAATAATTACGGATTTTTCCATCCTGACAACCTGAACGGCAGCAGTTACAGCTGCTGATGTACCTCCATAAATTATCACATCAGCACTTAGAGTTTCGACATTTTTGTCAACGTTGCATTGATTCCCTGTTATAAGAAGTGCAAGGAAAATCAATAATAATAATCTTCTTTTCATAAGATAATATTTATCCTTTTGGGGATTTAAATTACTTCTTTTTTGGGAACCAGGGAATAAAGGCACTTGTTTTTTCGATATATTCCCTGTACTGAGGCTTCTTCTCTTTCAGGCTTTTTTCGAGCAGTGTCACTCCTGAGACTTTTATTATGACGATGGTCATAAGGATAGATCCAAGCGCCGGCAGCCAGCTGCCTGCGGCAAGGCATAGAAATCCATAACCCCACCATAACAATGAATCCCCGAAATAATTAGGGTGACGTGTATAACGCCAGAATCCTGTATCAAGAACTTTACCCTTATTATCGGGGTTGGCTTTGAAAAGAGCAAGCTGCCAGTCTCCTCCAGTTTCGAAAGCTATTCCGGTGATCCAGAAGAATATACCAATCCAGTCAAAAACAGTTAAAGGTTTGTCATGTCCGTAAAACTGGGCCCCAAGAAGTGGTGCGGAAATGAGCCACATGAGGAGACCCTGTAACAGGAATGTCTGGAAAAAACTGATCCACCAGTATCTTTTTTCACCATAATTTTTACGGAATTGCTGATACCTGAAATCCTCACCCTTGCCGTAATTCCGCCAGGCAATATATGCTGTGAGTCTGAGTCCCCATACAGCAACCAGGGACATGACTATGATTTTTCTGGTCTCATTACCTTCACTCTGCAGAAAGTAAAAAGCCGAAGCTAATACAAAACCAAATCCCCAGAAGATATCTACTATGCTGACATTTCTTTTTATGACACTGATTATCCACAGGAGGGTCATCATTACAATAATGACTACAAGTGCCTGTAAATAAACCTGTAAAAATGTCATGTTAAACATTTATTCGTAAAGAAGGGCAACCGAAGCAGCACCTACTCCTGCATTTGCTCCTATAACAGGGGATATGTTTACAACCGAAACCGGTTTTTTACCAGTGAAGTCCTTCATTTTTTCAGAATACAATGATGCTGCCTCTTCATTATTGGCGTGGAGGACTATATAATTCCATATTTTTTTCTCCGGGTGATCTGATTTAATATGCTTCATTACCTTTTCCATGTTTGCTTTCTGGTTAAAAGCTTTATCAAATACTATTGCTTTTCCGGTTTCATCAAGGGAAACAATCGGATTAATATTTAATATTTTGGCTATCAGGCCTCTTGCGGCAGAGACCCTGCCTCCCCGGACCATATATTTTAATGTTCTGACACTGACAAATATCCTTGCTTTGCTGATCCATTTCTCAGTCATTGCAACAATCTGATCATGTGACAGTCCGGCCTCGATAGCCTGTGCTGTCCGCAGGATAATTAATCCCAGTGAACCTGAGATATTTCTGGAATCTACAACGGTTACAGGTTTGTTGAATTCACTGCTGATTGACCTGGCTGCTTTCTGGCTGCCGTTAAAGGTGCCACTCAGTTTATCGCTTAAATGAATAGCTATAATGGAATCATAATGTGAGGCAAGGTGTGAGTAGAGATTCATGAAAGCAGTCTCATTGACCTGTGAGGATTTAGGGTAATCAGTGCTTTCATCGAGAAGCTTGTAAAACTGTTCGGGTTGAATTGTAATTTTATCCAGATAGTTATTCTCGCCAAAGCTGATATTTATAGGCAGCATGTTAATCTGGTATTTGTCTATAAGTTCCTGTGAAAGATCGCATGCTGAATCAGTAACCAGGGCGATATTCCATTTCCTGTTGTAAACTGCCTGGCTCTGACGTATCATATCATCAGCTTTTTGGAATGTAAGTGTTCCGGTATCCCTTAATTCATCGAAGAGCTTCGCAGGAGTGTTGGTATGGACATGTAGTCTTCGTAACCTCTCTGAACCGGCAATTACTACGGAATCTCCATACTTTCCTACAATGGATTTAAGTGAATCATTATTAACAACACTATTCTTAATAATTGCTTCGGTGCAATACCTGTAAGTGACTTTTTCTGCGATGACCTCTTCAATCCTGGGAAATGATGTTGCTTCACTTTTTGACAGAATCAGCTCCTTTATATTTCTTGAATTGATGAACTCTATAATTCCTTCAACAAAGAGCACAAAGCCCTTTGCGCCCGCATCAACAACGTTGTGCTTAGCAAGTATTTTCAGTTTTGATTTAGTTTCGAGGAGCGACCTTTTAAGTGTTTCGTATGAACTGACAAACAGATGATTAAAATCAGTATAACTGGGCCAGGTCTGGTAAATATATTCAGCCCACTCCTTAATTACGGTCAGCATTGTACCCTCAACGGGATTGGCAACAGCCTCGTATACATATTTTACTGATCGTTGTATACTTTCTGCAAACTGTTTCAAGGTGATAGATTTAAGATCGCCGGTTTCGTTGCTTAAGCCATGAAAAAACTGGGCAAAGATAATACCCGAATTCCCTCTTGCATTGATGAGTGTCGCTTCTGCTATCCTGTCGGCAGTGATTTTATAGGATCTGTGAGGATGAAGGGATTCAATGACGGATCTGATTGTTGAGGCAAGATTGGTTCCTGTATCCCCGTCATTGACAGGAAATACATTAATCCTGTTCAGCTCAACCTGATGTTCAATTACCTTTTTTGCACCGGCAATAAAGGTATAGTAAAGATTACGGCCATCCATTTTCTCCATAGGGGAAGCAACAAGTGTCATACTTTTCTCAATTGATATGGGTTGCAAAGATACGAAATATATAACAGCCGGATTTACAAATTGTTCAGAGCCCGGTTATCATACGGGCAGGGATTCTCCTGAATCATAAATATTTATATTCATTATTGCATCTTCTTTAAGAGATCCGGATAAAGATCGTCCCTGACATATATAAAATCCGGTTCCAGTTGAAGGATATAATCATAAACATCCTTTGCTGAGAGAAAATCTTTGAGAAAACAATATGTTTGTGCAATATCTATAAGCAGGTTTATATAATTCCAGTTCTCTTTTATATTATCAGGATCTTTTTCAAGAATCTCCCTGGCTTTGAAATAATTGTCTAATCCCAGTTTCATTGACCCTCCTGCCGATGCCGGCATATGTATCTGCACATTCCCATTTTGTATATATGCCAGATAATTATTACTGTCAAGCTCAAGTGCCAGTTTTGCATATCTGATACTTTGTATTCCGTTAAAAGGAACAGTAAGAATATTTAACTCCATCCTGAAGCCACATATGGCAGATTTGTAGGCATTTATAGTTGATAATCTGAAGTGTTGTTTTTCGAGCAGGCTAATATTCTCCTGTAAGAAATCAAGATATTCACGGGCTTCCTTTTTTTTATTTAATCTGAGGCAATATCCAATATAACCATACTGATAATTAACCAGTTCAAGGATAAGGTTATTGTTTTTATCTTCCAGGGAATTCATCCTTTCCATCACACTTTGCCAGCGGTCCATGTTATTGTTTATATATGCATTGTAAACCACAGATCTGTAGGACATCTGAAAATCTGCTGACGAAAAGAGGATAAACAGCAAAACCAGTCTGCATATTAACCATTCCATAGGATTAGTTTCTTATACAAGTGTATGTTTTAATCTCGTCAAAGATATTTAATAAAGGGAAGGGATATAAAAATTATGTCGATAATGAAAAACCAATATTAAAAATTATTATTATCTTTCAAAGTCTACTCTAAAACCTGGTATATGAAAAAGCAATTAAAAAGAATCCCTTTTTTAGCCGGTATAATTTTGATACTGATAGTCCTTGTTATTATTACTGCCTTTACGGTAAACAGGATGGCTTCACAGGAAGATCTGAAGAGCAAATATTCATATAAGGATTTTGAGTCGGCAAAAAAATGCCGGTCATGTCATCCGGGAACTTATGAGCAATGGTCACAGGCAATGATGTCGCAGGCTTATACACATCACTGGGATGAAATAGAGTATTTCGATCTTGCAGTGGAACATTCTAAAGTTAAGCCTGACCTGAAGGAAGCTGTTGATGGCTGTAACGGCTGTCATACTCCTATGGCTTATATGGGAGGGAAGGAATTTCCTCCGCCCCGACCGTCGGAAAACAGTATGGCAAACGAGTCAGTATCATGTGAAGTATGTCACCTTGTACAATCGGCACAGACTGATCCTCCATTCAATTTCAGTTATTTTATTGAACCGGGAATGACAAAGTATGCTGTACGTGAACCAGCTGTCAATTCACCGGCACATAAGATAATTACAAATGATTTTTACACAACTACGGAATTCTGTGGTAATTGTCATAATGAAAAAAGCCCATTCGGGGTATGGGTAAAGAGTACCCAGCTAGAGTGGAAGGAAGGACCCTATTCCAAAGAAGGTGTGAGGTGTCAGGATTGCCATATGCCGAAAGGCGGACCATACCTTAATGCACTTATGACAAAACCTTATGATGATGCACGGCTCCATCTTTTCCATGGTGGTCATGATCCCGGCAAGGTAAGAGGAACAATTGAACTGAGAATTGAACCCGACATACGTGAAGCTGAACCGGGTGAAAAGATAATATTCAGCGTGGCTGTCTTTAATCAGAAGACCGGCCACAAGTTTCCCACAGGTTCAGTTGAGGACCGGATAGCCTGGCTTCATGTCGAGGCTACTGATGCAAAAGGGAATGTTTACCATTTGCCGGTTGATAAGAAGGGATTTGAAGGAGAAGAATATACCATTGCCGGAGATTACCTGGCATACCAGGATATGGGAGTACCTTTGGGAATTGAAAATTTTGAGGGAGTCCAGAGGGACGGGATACCTGAAGGAGACAGAATATTCAGGATGCCTTATTTCGATCCGGAAGGCAGAATGACAATAATGCAGTGGAACACAGCGAAACAGGGTGTCGACTACCGGATAGGACCGCGGGAAACAAAAGTTGAGAAATTCACTTTCCGCCTGCCTTATGACGTTGCACCGGGTGAAATGACAGTAAAGGCGGTTATGAATTATCAGTTGCTGGTAAAACCTGTAGCTGATCTGTTAAAAGTACCGGCAGATGAATCGGAGATAAAGCTTGTTAATGAGCATGTTACGCATGTTGAGATCTGGCCATAAAATTCTGGTTGCATGTTGCAGGATTATTATATATTAAAAGACTGGAAATACTTAGTGTAATGAATGAACATATATGAAAAGATATCTTTTTAATCCGGGAATCACACTTGTGATAATAATCATTCTTG
>CAZOZU010000045.1:4815-9987 GCA_964584355.1 uncultured Rikenellaceae bacterium | reverse complement strand
CCTGGAAAACAGACACTATCAGTATGCTGGTATCTTCCTGCTGGCAATCCGGACTTGATTATTCGGATTATCTAATGACCTGGCAGATATTTATATGACAAGCGACTATGCCACTGCTATTGAATGTATGACTGCTATTTCAGAATCTGTACCAAAAAGCAGCAGGAATAATAAAGATAAGATAATCAGGATTGTAAGAGAGAATCCTCTCTCCTATGCTAATGAAAAAGATACCCTTACACAGGAACTTATAACAATACTTGAAAAATAATTAATCTTCTGTTGAAAAGTATTTCATAAACTGGGTTCTTTCATAAACCACCGGTTTATCATAGTTTCTCCAGTTAAGCTTTCCCCTGAATTCATCTACCGAGTTAAATCCCTTTCTATCCATCCATGTTTCTATCTGTTTGTTCATATCCTTAAGGAATGGGATACCCTTCTTATACAATACCGAACAAACCTGTACGGTATGGGCACCGGCAAGCAAATATCTTATAGCATCAGCACCGCTATGTACCCCTGTGGAGGCTGAGATATCTATCTTAATATTTTCTGCACTTGCCATTGCGATCCACCTAAGCACATGTCTTCTTTCGCATTCTGAACTAAAAATATCTGCAGGAACAATATCTACTTTATCTATATTAATATCAGGTTCGTAAAACCTGTTAAACATTACTATTCCATTTACTCCTCTCATATAGAACTGATCAATCATATAGAGGATATTAGAAAATCTGAATCCTATCTTTATGACAACAGGTATTGTTACTGTTTTTTTAAGCTTTTCTATCAGCTTGAAATAGATCTTTTCTGAATCAGTTGAAGTCTTTTTCCTGTCGAGAGGAAGGAAAAAAACATTTATTTCCAGTGCATCAGCCCCTGCATCAGCAATATTTTTTGCGAAATCTGTCCATCCTTCAGAAGAAACACAGTTAATACTTGGTATAACCGGAATATTTAATATCTCCTTAGCCTTCCTTATTAAATTAAGGTACTCTTCAACAGAATTAGATTTTATATAATTTGCCAGATAATCATCTGCCTCAGGGTACCCTCCACCTGTTGAATGTGATAAACTGATATGATGATTTATCTGTTCTTCAAAAAGTGATTTAAGTACAACGGCTCCAGCACCGCTATCCTCTGCCTCTTTAAGTAATCCGGGTGTTGACGTAAGTCTGCTGCTGCTCACAATAAGAGGACTTGTGAGTTCCAGTCCAAGATATTTCACAGATAGTCCTTCCATTTATTTTTTAGAATTATTTATTATTAACCAGGCAATCTCTTTCTCCAAATATAATACTTCCAATTCTTATCATTGTACTACCCTCGTCAATTGCAATCCTGTAATCACCTGACATACCCATAGATATCTCCCTGAATGAGGATTGATCATGAAAGTACTTGTTTTTCAGCTCATTGAAATATCCATACAGGCATTTAAACTCCTGTCTTACCTGTTCATGATCATCGGTAAAAGTAGCCATTCCCATCACACCACATAATCTAACATGGTTCAGGTTGCTGAATTCTTCTGATTCTGTCATCTTTTTTACCTCAGCCATATTAAAGCCAAATTTGGTTTCCTCTTTTGCTATAAAAAACTGGAGGAGGCAGTCTATTACCCTGCCAGCCTTGGAAGCCTCTTTATTAATGATTCTTAGAAGCTTGTAGGTATCAACTGATTCTATCATCTTTACAAAGGGAACAATGTATTTAACCTTGTTGCTCTGTAGATGTCCTACAAAGTGCCATTCAATATCCTCCGGCAGTCTTTCTTTCTTTTCAATAAGTTCCTGCACACGGTTCTCTCCGAAAATCCGGTGTCCTGTATTATATGCCTTCAATATTTCATCTGCTGTTTTTGTTTTTGAAACAGCAACCAGATTAACATCTGAAGGCATCTCATTTATAAGTCTGAGGATATTTGAAGCAATATCTGTCATAATTATTTTCTCATAAAGCAAAATTACAAACAGAAGTCAAAAGTAATTAATGTATTTTTCTCTGTGGAACGTTCACAGAGAGACACAGAGCTGATATTCAATCGAGCAAATGGATTACCAGTCCGCTGCGTAGTTTTGGCTCAAACCATGTTGTCTTTGGAGGCATTATATTACCGGAATCGGCAATTGTTATTAATTGTTTCATTGAAACCGGGTATAATGCAAATGCCACCTTCATTTCACCACTGTCTACTCTCTTCTTCAGTTCCTTTATGCCGCGTATTCCACCGACAAAATCAATACGTTTTGATCTCCTTAGGTCCTGTATGTCAAGTATCGGAGTAAGAACCTGTTTTGTCAGTATTGTAACATCCAGGCCTTCTACAGGATCGTTATCATCATAGGTTCCATTTCTTGCTGAGATGCTGTACCACTCTCCTCCGAGATACATTGAAAAATTATGGAGCCTGCGGGGTTTGTATGTTCGTGTTCCTTTTTTTTGTATTTCAAAAGATTCTTCCAGACGTGAAAGGAATTCCTCAGCCGTTAATCCGTTAAGGTCCCTTATAGTCCTGTTGTAGTCAAAAATTTTCAGCTGGTCGTCGGGAAAATGGACTGCCAGGAAGTAATTATATTCTTCCGTTCCTTGATGCCGGGGATTATTATCACGTTTTTCCTTCCCTACAAGAGCGGCAGCAGCTGTTCTGTGATGACCGTCGGCAACATATGTATAGGGGACTTTCAGTGCGAACAGCTTCTCGATCTGTTTGTTGGTATCAGGATTACGGACCACCCAGAAATGATGTCCGAATCCGTCTTCAGCAACGAAATCATACTCGGGTTTTTCTTTCTTAACAATCTTCTTTACAATAACATCTATCTCATTTACAGCAGGGTATGTCAGAAACACAGGTTCTATATTAGCATTATTCTGACGGATATGGATCATTCTGTCCTGTTCTTTATCTGGTCGTGTAAGTTCATGTTTTTTTATTTTTTCCTCCATGTAATCATCCACGGAAGCGCATCCGACGATACCATACTGTGTACGTCCTGCCATTGTTTGTGCATAGATATAATAATGAGGTTTCTTATCCTGAACCAGCCAGCCTTTTTTCTGCCATAGTGCGAAATTTGCCACTGATTTATTATATACCTTCTCAGAATGGACATCAACTTCTGCAGGAAGGTCTATTTCAGCCCTTGTTATATGAAGCAATGAGCATTCTTTGCCTTTTGCCATTCTCTTTGCTTCCCCGGCACTCATCACATCATATGGCAGGCATGCAAGATCTTCAATTATATCACGGGGAGGTCTTACTCCCCTGAATGGTTTTACAATTGCCATAAGCAATTTAATTAAACTTGTTCAATCTGTATTTTTCAAGTCCCTTGGTGAAATAATCCACAATCTGTCTTGCAGCTGCCGATCCGGCATTAATATTTGCCTCTTCTGTCTGTGCACCCATCTTCTTTACAGTAAATATAAATCTCCCTTTGTATTTCTCTTCAAAAATATTTTTACTATCAGGAGCTATATCCGACAGATAACAAAGATCGTCACGTTCCTCAAAAATCTTCAGAAGATCGTCTTCATTAATCAGTTCTTTTCTTGCTGTATTAACAAGTACTCCATTAGGGAGTATCTTCTTAAGCAATTCATATCCTATTGATCTCCTGTTTCTTTCATTAAGAGGCATATGTAATGATATGTACTGACATTTCGAGTACATATCATTAACACTGGTACATTGTTTTGCTCCATTGTTTTTCATAATTCGTTCACTCACAAAAGGATCATAAGCATATACATCCATACCGAATCCACGGGCAATATCAGCAACATACTTCCCTACGTTGCCAAAACCATGTAATCCTATAGTTTTCAGTCGTAGTTCTCTTCCTGTTTTACCGCTGAATCCTTCACGAATCTGGTACAGAAGCAATTCGAAAACAAGTTCTGCAACTGCATTGGCATTCTGACCGGGGGTATTCATAGCAACAACTCTGTGTTCTGTACATGCCTTAAGGTCAATGTTGTCATATCCTGCTCCTGCACGGACCACAATCTTTAGTTGCCTGGCAGCATTTAATACTTCATTCGTCACTTTATCACTTCTCACTATTAACCCATCAGCATCAGATACTGCATTCAGAAGCTGTGAATTATCAGTATACTTTTCGAGTAATTCAAGCTTAAAACCTGCAGCTTCAGTTACTTCACGAATTTGTTTTATAGCAATAGGGGAAAATGGTTTTACAGTTGCAACAAGGATCTTCATATTATATCCATTTTTTAGTTATTTTTTTCAAACTCCTTCATCGTATCTATAAGTGCCTCAACACTCTCCTTTGGCAATGCATTATAGGTTGAAGCCCTAAAACCTCCCACAGACCGGTGTCCGGTAATACCTATCATGCCTTTTGATTTTGCATAATCAGAAAAAGGTTGTTCAAGTTCTTTATACTCCTCTGCCATGACAAAGCAGATATTCATAACAGAACGATCTTCCTGGTCTTTTACAGTCGGAACGAAGAGCTTATTCCTGTCAATTTCATCATACAGCAGCTGTGCCTTTTCAATGTTACGTTTTTGCATTTCTTTTACACCTCCAAGCTCTTTGAGCCATTTTAATGTTTGCTGTGCAGCAAAAACAGTAAAAACAGGGGGAGTGTTGAACATTGATTCTTTTGATATATGAGTTCTGTAGTCGAGCATTGTAGGTATGGGACGGGTAACTTTTCCAAGAACGTCCTCCTTAATAATTACAAGAGTCACACCGGCAGGTGCAAGGTTTTTCTGTGCTCCTGCATATATTATTGCATACTTTGAAATATCAACGGGCCGGCTGAATATATCGGACGACATATCTGCCACCAGCAGTACATCCGTTTCCGGATCTTTCTTTAGCTCTGTGCCATATATTGTATTATTTGTTGTAATATGAAAATAATCGGAATTTGACGGCACAACATAATTTTTTGGTATATAACTGAAATTCCGGTCTTTGGATGAGGCTACCTCGACAGCTTCACCATATATCCCGGCCTCTTTGAAAGCCTTGCCGGCCCAGGAACCTGTGACCAGATATGCTGATTTATTAATCATCATGTTCATCGGCACCATAGCAAATTGAAGGCTGGCCCCTCCACCCAGTAAGATAACCTGGTAACCTGAAGGTACCTCGAGTAACTCTTTAACAAGAGTAACAGTATCATT
>CAZOZU010000045.1:0-4805 GCA_964584355.1 uncultured Rikenellaceae bacterium | reverse complement strand
TTCATACATGTAACAAATTCCTTGCTTCGGTGAGAGATCTCCAGAACAGATAATCCCGAACCTGCAAAATCTTTTATTCCTTCTATTGTCTTATCAAGGGTATATTGAGGCAATATTGAAGGACCTGCATAAAAGTTGTGTTTCTTCATGATCATATTTCAGTTAAAAATTAATAAGCCGTAATTTACTTAATTATAAAATAATATCGACAAGAATTCCATTTTTTATAATAGGTATCTTATCTGTAAAATCTGGTGTGAGACAGAACTGGATACAGTCATCCAGGCCTTTATCTCTCAACCGTGTTCGTTGTGCAACTTTTTCGATATAGCCAGGAAGATCATCTTTTGCCAGTGACCATAAATCAAGAGAGGCCAATGTGGAATCACATATTGTATAGTACAGGTTACTGTTCAGGATTCGTTCAGCCATTGCACCTGCACATATTGTATCTTCAAGGTTAAATCTGTTTTTCCAGCCTGCACAAAACAGAACAACATTTTTTTCCTGGTCTGTCAACCATTCAGTAAGGGCACTTATATTCAGGAAAGAACCTACTATTATTGCACTTGCAGAAGATGCCATTCTTATTATACCCGTACCATTTGTGGTACTGTATACTATAGTCCTCCCTTCCACTCTCTCACGTGTGAAATTAAATGGCGAATTACCAAAATCAGCAAAATCAAGGACATATCCATCACGTTCTGCCGCAACAAGATAGCTCTGATTCTTATACTCCTTTGCCTCATCTATTTCAGCTACCGGAATTATTGATGCTGCACCGTTGGCAAATGCCGTACAAATAGCTGAAGTTGCACGTAGAATATCAATTATGACAACTATTGAATCTGCATGCTGATCAGGCTCATATAAAGTCGGTGAAAAACAGGTTTCAAGTTTCCTTTTTACCATTTAAGTAATTTTTTTGGTCTACCATTGTACCATTATGCCCTTGTGCCTTTGCGCCTCTATAATATTATACTTTATAAAAAGGAAGACTGACAACCTTTGCTTTCAGATCCTTATTCCTGATACGTATGAATATATCAGTATCCGGCTTCCAGAATCCCTTCGTAAGGTATGCCATTCCTATTCCCTGTTTCAGCATTGGCGACATAGTACCTGATGTTACCTCTCCAATCAGGTCTCCTTTTTCATCAACAACCTCATAATGCTGTCGTGGAATTCCGCGATCCATCATTACGAATCCCTTCAATCTCTTATCAACTCCCTCATTTTTCTGTTTGAGGAGATATTCCTTGTCAATAAAATCCTTTGAATCAGTGAATTTGGTTATCCAGCCCAAGCCTGCTTCTATAGGTGATGTTTGTTCATTTATATCATTTCCATAAAGACAATATCCCATTTCAAGTCTCAGAGTATCTCTTGCTCCCAGTCCAACAGGTTTAATACCAAATTCACTTCCTGCTGCAAAGACAGCATTCCACAATTTCTCTCCATCTTTGTTTTCGACATATAATTCACATCCTCCGGCGCCGGTATAACCTGTTGCAGAGAAGATAATATCTTTAATGCCGGCAAATTCTATCTCCCTGAAAGTATAATACTCCATATCGGTTACGGGGTATTCTGTCAGCATTTGCATTGCTTTAAGAGCAAGGGGGCCCTGTACGGCTAGCTGTGCTGTTTCATCCGATGCATTGATGAGATTCCTGCCGGGTATAAGATTAAATTTTGATGCATTCTGCAGGCACCAGTTCCAGTCTTTTTCAATATTTGCGGCATTAACAACAAGAAGGTATTTTTCAGTATTAAACCTGTATACAAGCAAGTCGTCAACTATACCGCCTTTCCCATTCGGGAAACAGGAATACTGGACCTTTCCGTCATAGAGAAGTGAAACATCGTTTGATGTTATATACTGAAGATAATCTGTTGCTGCTGGTCCCGTGACCCAGAATTCTCCCATATGTGATACATCAAAGACACCAAGTTTCTCTCGTACTGTAATATGTTCGTTGTTTATTCCGAAAAATTCAACCGGCATATTATATCCGGCAAAAGGCACCATTCTGGCACCCGCTTTAATGTGGAATTCCGTAAAAGGAGTACTTTTCATTTTATAATCTTTTGAATTCAACCGCTAAGAAGGCAAAGTTAAAAACAAAGTACGCAAAGAATATATGAAAAGAGAATGACGATTATCAGAATTCAAGAATTTTGAATTCAACTCTTCTGTTCATTTTTCTTCCGTCGGCAGTAGCATTATCTGCAATTGGCTGATTCGGTCCATAACCTTTATATTCAAGTCGTGAACGGTCAATACCTTTCTGTACAAGATATTCCACAACTGCCTGTGCCCTTGTTTCAGAAAGTCGCATGTTAAGTGCTAAGCTTCCTGTATTATCGGTATGGCCTGATATCTCAATATGCATCAGAGGATTATCTTTCAGAATACCAACCAGTCTGTCCAACTCGGCATATGAGCCTGATGTAAGCACAGCTTTGCCCGTTTCAAAAAGAATATTATTCAGAACGACCTTTTTACCAACTTTCACTTTAATAAGCGAAACATCAAGATTAAATGATTCATCGGAATATGTTTCCGGTATATTTATACGTTTCATTTCCGAAAGGAATCCACTTGCCCTGAAGTCAACCATATATGACTTTTTTTCCGGTAGTTTTATTCTGTAAGTACCATCTACGTCGGAACTTGCTGTTGTTCCTGCCAAAAGATCCGTAGAAAGATCAATAATATCAATCTTTGCCATTATTGCTTCGTCTGTTTCCGAATCTGATACACGTCCTATTAAATACAAGACCTCCTCAGGAGGCTCTGGCTCTATAACAGGTTCAGGAATAACCTCCTTTATAACCACCACAGTGTCTCTTACGACAACAGTATCAGGTTCTGGCGGGGCAACGGGTATCACAACAGGTTCGGGCGGAAGTATTCTTCCTTCGTAAATATCAAGACCTCCCATGCCTCCGCTTCTGTTTGAGACAAAATAAAAGGAACTGTCATCATTACTTACCGGGTGATAGAACAGTTCATCCCAGGGAGTATTAAGAGGATAACCGCAGTTAACCGCTTTTTCCCAAACACCGGCTTCATTCCTGGCACTATAAAAAATATCGAATCCGCCCATTGATGTATGTCCCCTGGAAGCAAACCAGAGAGTATCTCCACCCTCTGAAAACCTAAGTGACTCTTCATCATAAAGAGTATTTATCATAGGTCCTGCATTGACAGGTTTTGACCATTTACGGTCATTTATCTTTTCCACCATATAAATATCTTTTCCGCCAAGTCCTTTCTTACCTTTGTCTGTGACATACCAGACCTCATCACCTGAGGGAGTAAATGTAAGTGAAGTCTCTGCTCCCCTTGTATTGATCTTAAAGGGAACAGATGATGGTGATTTCCATTTTCCTCTTTTTCTTTTCGATACTTTTATGTCGCCTCCGTTTTCATAACCTACATATATGTATAATTCATCGCCCGTTGGAGTCAGGTATAGAGGAGTTTCACAAAGATTTGTAGTAATCTTTTCCCCGGGATTAATGGGGAATGTCCATGTATTATTATTTCTTACTGAGAAGAAGATATTCTCATCATACTTTGAATCATCATATTTTGCTTTTCCTCCAGGTATTTCACGTCTGGAAGCAAAATAAATTGTTTCACCGTCAGCAGAAAAAAGGGCTCCGTAATCATCGGCATTTGAGTTGATCTCCGAACCTGCATTCCTGATTTCCAAACGTAATGTATCTTTCACTATTTCCAGGGCTGAAGCACACTCCTCGATATATTTTTTGGCCGCTGCTACACCCTCTTTAGGTTTTTTCAGACCTGAATCAAGGTATAAATTATAGTTTTCAATTGCTTTTTCATATTGTCCCGTATATTGAAGGGCTCTGCCTGTTAGCAGGTGTATATCTTCAGTAACATCCAGATCCAGTTCAACGGCTTTCAGAAAAAATCCGGCAGCTTCTTCCTTGTTATCAGAAAAAAGTGCCGATACACCTGCCTTGTAATTCAATTCTGCATTGCTTCCATTGTATGCTATAGCTTTTAGGTATTCATCATAAGCACTGCCATACCACACGCCTTTTGCTGTATAAAAACCATCGCCGGAATTAACATGCTTCCATGCTTCCCTGAATCCCTGTTTCTCTTTTTTGAATTCCTTTTTGCGCACTGCAATATCAGTTTGTGCATTGAGAAAAGAAGTAGAGAGAATAAGAATAAGAATAAGAGTCAGTGTAAATAAATAAGACTTCTTCATAAAGCAGATTTTTATAATTTCAAAAGTAGCACTTATTTCCCTTTTTTAAAAAACCTTTCTATAGACTATAGAATCTATTTCACCAGAAAAAATATTGTTATATTTGTTTTGTATCTAAAACTGCATAATCCGGTATTTATTTTGTCTAATAATGGATTACAAGTATATAAATATTGAGTATCTGGAATCAGTATCCGGAGGAGACAATAGTATAATAATAGAACTTGTTTCTCTTTTCAGGGAACAGACCGGAGAGTTATATGATGAGATGACCTCTCTTCTGGCTGCAAAGGATTATTATAGTCTCTGCTTACTGGCACATAAAGCTAAATCGTCAGTTGCAATAATGGGAATGAGTGACCTGGCGATGATTCTAAAAACTTTTGAACTTCAGGCAAAGGAGGGTATTGAAACAGATAAGTATGAATCTTATATAGAAAGATTCAAAAATGACACTGATGAAGCACTTATAGAGCTTGATAATCTTATCAATAACAATTAACTGTAAGCTTGTATGATAAATATTGAAAAGAGAGATTATGCTGATAT